>JBGSJM010000310.1:0-3354 GCA_041742015.1 Verrucomicrobiales bacterium
GACGGCCTTGGCAAAGTCAACGGTTTGCTCCAAATGGCCATGATGGCGGGCATCCTCGGCGGGATCGGAGTGGGCGGCTGGCTCTACAAGATATTGCGGGACAAAACGTGGGATGGCTGGGATGCCTGGGATGCGGCGATCTATCCCGTATATTTTTGTATCGCTCTCAGCGTGATTCAAATCCTCGCTTCATTGCTAATCATCAGAACTCCAAAACATCCGGAAATTCGCTATCACTCGCGGATATGGTGGCAGCACCTCACTGACCTCGCTCTGGTCTTTAAAAAGAAAGCTGTGGGAATTGCCGTCTCCGGGATGGTGTTTTTCTGGTTTATGAGTTTTGCAGTGGGTACCATTGCGGTTGGTCTGGGCAAGGACAAATATCCCGGTAACGATGGTGCCGCTGCCGGAGAAGTCTCCATTCTATCAGCCCTTCTTGGTGTCGGTGTCATTATCGGGGGATTGCTCGGCGGCCATATTTGTCGGAAGCGGATTGAGCTGGGCGTGGTACCAATCGCCGGACTGGGAATCGCGATTGGTCTGTTCCTCGCCTGGTTGTTGCCTAACCACCATTTTTTGCCCTACGTGGCTCTGGGCTTGATCGGAATCAGCGGAGGTGTCTTCCTGGTACCGCTGGCAGCCTACGTGCAAGACAAGGCGGAATCGGGAGAACGCGCCCGGATTCTCGCCGGGGCTCATCTCCTCGACAGTCTCGTCGGAGGCCTGGGCAGCAGCTTGCTGATCTGGCTGATGATTGATCTGGGAATTTCCTCGCGAACGCAGTTGGGTATCATCGGAATGATCTCCCTGGTGGCAACCCTGTACCTCGCCTGGTATTGGTCGAAGGATCTGCGCAGGTTTATCAGTAGCTGAGACGATGCCTGCATCTGCGTTCCTCTGGTTATATTTTTCCAGAACGTCACCGGAGATTGTTGCGCCGACTCGCCCGGTATAGTGAGTAATCGGCAATTGATTCACCCGTCGCCTAACTAACTCAAAAGCTGATTTGACTCGCTGACTGTACCCTGTTAGGTCATCGACTGTACCCTGTTGGGTCACTTTCCTGGTATGACTTTTTCAGAAAAACTTCAGCAATCGGTCCTTCGATCCGGCAGCCAACTCTGCGTGGGGCTGGATCCGCGACCGGATTTGCATGGCTCCAGAGCCGAAATCAAGGATTTCTGCCTCCGTATCATCGGTGAGACGGCGGAATTTGCCGCTGCTTTTAAGCCGAATATCGCTTATTTTGAGGGTCTCGGCGTGGCTGGGTATCAAATCCTGGAGGATCTCATGTTCGACATGGAGGCCACCGGGATACCGATCATTCTCGATGCCAAGCGCGGCGATATTGGCACGACCCAGGAACACTACGCCAAAGCCTATTTCGAAAACTGGCCGGCGGATGCGGTCACCCTGAGTCCTTACATGGGATACGATTCAGTGGAGCCATTCCTCAGCTACGAGGGCAAGGGGGTCTATCTCTTAGGCGTCACTTCCAACCCCGGTGCGGCGGATCTGGAAACGCAAATGCTGGCAGATGGCCGCCCGGTTTTTGAACTGGTCTGTGATATGGCCCGGCGGGTGGACGACGGCCGGATCGGTCTCGTCCTCGGTTTAACCAATGCCAGTGCCGAAGTCCTCTCTCGCCTGCCGGATGTGCCGCTGCTCATTCCCGGCTACGGAGCGCAGGGTGGAGAGCTGCAAGCCTTTTCGGCGGAGAAATCCTCACGGATTCCTCTACGCACCGCGCCCTCTGTCATCAATGTCTCGCGTGGCATACTTTATGCCGAACCGAATTTATCCTTTTCAGAGAAAGCAAAAAACTATGCGAACCAAATTACCCAAGTCCTCGGAAGAAACGATTGAGTTGTTAAAAGAATACGGTGCGGTTGAAGAAGGGCACTTCATCCTCGCGAGTGGCAACCATTCCAATTATTATGTGAAAAAAGGCAAGCTGGTCCAGCATCCCTTTGAGTTGCAGGAGATGATCACGCAGGTCGTCCCGCAACTCCGGGCGCTCGGTCGGATTGATGTGGTGCTGAGTCCGGCGATGGGTGGAGTCCCCGTCGGCCAGCAGGTCGGCCTGGCCCTCCACGCCCGGACCATCTATGCCGAGCGCAACACCGCCACCAACCAATTGGAACTAAAACGCGGCTTTGAAATCAAAAAAGGGGAGCGGCTTCTTCTCGTGGAGGATGTAATTACGACAGGCGGCACTCTCCTGGAATTAAGTGATTTTATCCGCGAACAGGGCGGCGAAGTTGCCGGAGTCTTCGTGGTGGTGAATCGCTCGGGTCAAAAGACAGTGGCGGATTACCCGGTGGTTTCCTGTATGGAAGTCCAGTTTCCCGTTTATGCCCCTGACCAGGTTCCCGAGTGGCTCGACAAAATCCCCGCCGTTCGCCCCGGCACCAAAAAAGTGGAGTAGTGGAGTGAAAAAGGTCACGATTTATACCGATGGCTCATCCCGTGGGAATCCCGGTCCCGGGGGATATGGGACCGTCCTGCTTTTTGGCAAGTTCGAGAAACACCTCAGCCAGGGCTTCGAGTGTACGACCAACAATCGCATGGAAATTATGTCCGCCCTGGCCGGGCTGAAGGCGCTCAAGGAACCCTGCGAAGTCACGATTTTTTCCGATTCCCAATACCTCGTCCACGCCATGACCAAGGGCTGGATGCAGGGCTGGAAAAGAAATGGTTGGGCCAAAAAGAAGAAGGACGAAGTGCTGAAGAACGTCGATCTTTGGAAAGAGATGGATGATGTTATCAAAGATCACACCATCCATTGGCACTGGGTCCGGGGCCACGACGGAAATCACTACAACGAAATTTGCGATCAGCTCGCCACTGCGGCGGCAGATGGAGACGGAAAAATAAAAGACGCGGGATTTGATCAGGTGGGTTGAAACACTCCTCGAAATGGTCAACCCATCAGTCACTCCAGAAAGGGGAGTGGGGCGCGTTTCCGACCGATTTGGTTGACCTCGTTGGCCACGTTTGTCGGGTTGACGCAGATGTTGAGGAAACATTGCCCTTTCTTTCAACCGTTTGCCAAAAGCCGTTATTCCATTTAGCATCGCCCGGCATGGTGCCAATGAAAACTATTTTTGATCTCACTCGTTATTGATTCTGACATGTATCTTCATAGTATCGCCACTGCCAATCCCAAATACCAATACTCGCAAAAGGATTGTCTTCAAATCGTTCGTGACGCACCCTGGCGGGACCAGTTGCGAACCCGGTCGCTGCGGTTGTTGGAAAACGTTTTGGGAGGGGATTCGGGAATTGAATACCGACAGTTCTCAATACCGGAGATCACCCCAATTTTTACCAAAAACGCCCAGGAACTCAATG
>JBGSJM010000311.1:0-6685 GCA_041742015.1 Verrucomicrobiales bacterium
GAGGGGATTTTCACCCAGGGGGATTTTACCCGGGCTTTCCAAAGTTCAGATGAAGGCATCGCACTGCGCCCCGTCGGTGATTTTATGACCTGCAATCCCATATCTGCCCGGTGCGACCAATTGGTTGGCGAAGTTTTAAAACTGTTGGAAAAACACCGAATTGACGATCTGGTGATTCTCGATCTGGAATCAAAGCCGGTGGGGATCATCGACACCCAGGATCTCACTCGAATCCGGGTGTTTTAACCCGCACACTGCTTTTTCATGCCTGAAATAAGTTTTCAATGGTTGGACCGGATTGAGTACAGCAATGGACTGGAACTCCAAAATCAACTGGTCAATCAGCGAGTAAGTCGGGAAATTCGGGATACGGTGCTATTCCTAGAGCATGAACCAGTTTACACGATTGGTCGGACTAGGGATCGGTCCAGTCTAAAACTGCCCGATGGACAGCTCCCCCACCCGCTTGTGGAAATCAACCGCGGGGGACAGGCTACCTACCACGGGCCGGGACAACTTGTCGGATATTTGATTCTTGATCTTCACCAATTCGGACAGGATCTCCATACCTACCTGCGGGCAGTGGAGCAAATGCTGATAACATTTTTGCAATCAATCGGCCTCAGCCCTGGGCGGAAGAATGGTCTCACGGGAGTGTGGATTGATGACCGCAAAATCGCCTCCATCGGTATCGGCGTAAAAAAATGGGTCTCTATGCACGGTTTTGGCTTAAATGTTTCCTCGGATCTTTCCGGCTATGATGCGATTATTCCCTGTGGTATCTCCAACGTCGAGATGACCTCGATTGCCAAAGAAACCGGAAGTGAAACTTGGAACCCACAAAACGTCGGTGAGGCATTGGTTCCCTTTATTGAAGCGGAATTGAGAAAACTTCGGCAAAAGTCTTGAACGGGGAGTCTTCGTATTTCGGTCGCCCGAATCCAGAATCTGTGCAAAAATAGACTTCCAATAACATGGTCCTAATCGCCGTCAATTATGAAAACACCGAAGAACGGACTTCCATCGAGATCGGAGATGGGGACACGGTTCGTTTCGGTCGCCGCCCTGAATCAATTCAGGGAGAGGCGATCAAACTGCTCGCTTTGACCTGGCGTGACCGACTGGTGAGCCGCAACCATTGCCTCGCCCGCAGGGAGGGCGACAATCTTCTGCTGGAGCGACTTCCCGCCCTGCCAGGACGCGGCAGGCCCAATGAGCTTTACACCAACGTAGCCCCACATTTGAGGGCCCCCCTTCGCGAACCGGTGGTCCTGGCTCTGGGTGAGTCCGTAGTCGTTGGAATTAAGGGGACAACGGCATTTTTTTGGCTGCAAACCCCAGAAGAGCTGGATGCAGCCCTCGAAACTTATCAAAAAAGTCTAGAGACAGCGAACGATGCAGAAAGCGAAAACGAAAACGAGAAGGACCATTTTGAAGCTGCCCCGATCCGCAAACACGACTATGATGAAATGGAGTTTCTGGACGAATACAGCCTCCGTCTCCAACTCAAACTCCTCCAGCGCGAGTTGCCCGAGCAAGTTCTGGCAGGCTGGACCAACCGTCAGGAACTCTTTAGCAAGGCCGCTACGTTTATCGAAAATTCTCTTCCCGGCCAAAAAGGCGTCACCGCAGCTTTTATTGCTGTAGATCGGAGCGAAGATGGTGAAGTGCGGTTTGAAAGATTGCATCCCGACGCTTCGGATCGCGCTGACTTTCAGCCTAGTCGCACCCTTCTAAATCATTTGGAAATCCAAAACCCAGTTCCCAGCGACGTTCATCTCTGGACCTCACACACAAACGGGCGGATCTTTCGGGCGGAGAGCCTGGGTGGCAAGATCGACTGGGTGGCAGCCATTCCCGTAGCCCAGCTCGATTCCAAAGGCCAGATTCACCGGGATCGAGAGTTGCAACGCCCGGTTTACCTTTACATCGAGACCCGACAGGCCACCGAAAACTCGGCCGCTGCGTTTCTGCCGTTCCTGCGCCTGATCACCTCCCTGGTGGCAAGTCTGTTATCTGCCCGCGACCAGCAACGGATTCAGGACCGGATGTCCACCTATTTTTCTCCAGGTCTCCGACTCCTGATGCGGGATGGCCGCGATTCCACACTCGAACCGACTATGGCAGATTGCACGGTCATGTTCGCAGATCGGCGCGGCTCATCGCACCTGTTGGAAATAGCTAAAACTGACGAACAAATTCTCGACCGTCTCAAGGAAAACCAGGACATAGTTGGAAAAATTACTGAATTAGTATTTGAGCACAATGGGGTCATTACCGATTTCGCAGGCGACGGAGCACTCTCCCTTTGGGGTTGGCCTTCGCTGGATTCTGATAAAAATCTCCACGCCGTGCAGGCAGTGGCATCCGCCGAGGCGATCGTCTCCAACCTCGCCTCCCGGGGAGAATTCGAGGCCGAACACAACCGATTTATGTCGCCGATCCGCCTCGGGATCTCCACCGGTCGGATCGCCGTGGGTCGAACCGGCCCAATTCAGCAATGGCACATCAGCGTTTTTGGCGGGGTCGCAAACCTGGGTGCCCGACTTGAGCGGATTGCCAAGGAGTTCAAAATCCCAATTTTGATTTCAGACGAAACTTATCAGCGAGTTAAGGATGAAGATGGTCGCAGATTTCGCAAACTCTGCCTAATTTCACCCGCCGGTTTTAAAGAAAGCTACCCAATTTACGAGTTGATCGTCCCAAAAGAATGGGGCGGTTCGGGAGCCACGGAAAAAGTCGTCGAGCAATACGAATCGGCTCTCAATCATTTTATCAATCGGAATTGGGATGCCGCCATTGATTTGTTGAAGCAAATTGGCCCGGACGATCCTCCCTCGGTCTGGTTAAGCGAAAAAGCCGCCAAATTTCGCAAAAAACACCCCAAAGAAGGTTGGAATGGAGTCATTGGCAGCCTTTCGAAATAGCCTGTCGCCCCCTGCTCTTGCCGCCATTGCGTAACAAATAGGACTCGACCCGGCGAACATTCTTGGCAACTCTTGCCCCATGCCAACTAGACGTGACATGATTCGCGCCTCCGCAGCAGCGACCACATTGGCGGTCCCTGCTTTTGTTCGGGGCCAAAACTTAAATTCCCGACTGCAACTCGCTTCGATCGGTTCCGAAAATAAAGGCTTCAGCGATATCAAGTCCATGTCGACTCATGATCGACAACAATATGTAGCGCTTTGCGATGTGGATACCAGTCGCTTCAAAAATGCCAAAAAGCTCTGGCCAGATGTTCCCACCTATCAGGACTTTCGAGTCATGCTTGGAGAAATGGGAGATAAAATCGACGCCGTCACTGTGTCGACTCCCGATCACATGCATGCCTATTGCGCCATCTCCGCGATGAAGCTTGGCAAACATGTTTATTGTCAGAAACCGTTGACCCACAACGTTCAAGAAGCTCGTCTGGTCAAAGATGTCGCAGCCCGAACCGGGGTCATAAACCGGCTTGGCAATCAAATTCATTCACACAAATTTTACCGCACCGCCGTCCAGATTGTGCAATCAGGAATGATCGGAAAGGTCAGCCGGGTCCACAGTTGGGTGGGAACCACCGGGCATGGGAAATCAGGTTTCATCAGTCGCCCATTGAATCCGCCACCTGTTCCAGAAACACTCGATTGGGATCTTTGGATCGGAGTAGCCCCAATGCGCCCCTACGGAGGTGTTGGAGTCTACCACGCCTTTGGTTGGCGGGACTGGCAGGTTTTCGGAAACGGAGCCGTCGGGGATTTTGGTTGTCATATCCTCGATCCGGTTTACACCGCCCTGAAGATCACCGGATCTGGTGACCGCTTTTCAGCCAGACACACCGGCATGAACGATGAGGTGTGGCCCGCCCAAACCAGTTATTCCTTCTATGTTCCCGGAACAGAATACACAACCAACGAAAAACTGAAAATCAACTGGTACGATGGTGGCCAATTGCCCAATACCAATGACTCTCACATCCCCAAAGATACCAGACTTCCATCAAGTGGCTCAATATTGGTTGGCGAAACGGGGACACTGGTGATTCCCCATGTTGAGGCCCCGCGCCTCTACCCTGCCGAAAAATATGCCACAGGCTATCAAATGGCGGACGATCAGGATCACTACCACGGATGGATTGACGGTTGCCTTTCCGGCAAACAACCCTCAGCGGATTTTGGTTACGGAGCCTTGCTCACCGAAACTATTCTCATGGGCAACATTGCAGTTCGCTATCCCAATGAGGAACTTCTCTGGGACAGCCAAAATCTGAAAATCACCAACAAGCCAGAGGCCAATAAATGGCTAACTCGTGAATACCGTGAAGGTTGGGATATCAAAAAGTTGCTCTAGCATTTCTCGGCTTGAAAAAAGTGGAGCGAAAAATGGTGATTAAAAAGGTTACAATCAGATTGTACCCTGTTTAATCGTCTATTGTACTCTGTATGATTGCCGGTTATATCTCCGTCTAAAAACTGATTCGATCAAATTTCTGCTCGATTAGTTTTCTCATCCAATCTACGAGAGGCTCATTATCGATCTTTTCGAATGCCTCATAGAGGAAGCCACAACTCACGATCCGGCGGGCTTCCTGAGCTGGAATGCCTCGGGATCTCAAATAGAAAATTTCGTCTTCACTGAGCTGGCCCGATGTCGCACCATGGGAACAACTCACCTGATCTGCATCAATCTCCAAACCCGGCATCGCATTAATTTCTGCCTCTTCACTGCCGATCAGGTTGCGGCAACTCTGATAGGAATCGGTATGGTGAGAGCCTGGCAACACCTGAATCAAACCGCCAAAAATGACCCGACTTGTATCATAAAGAGCGTTTTTGACGAGGAGGTCGCTGGTGGTATGCTGCGCTTCGTGAATCTGGAGGGTACGTTGATCGTACTCCTGCAATCCAGAGGCGAGGTTGGCACCAAAAACGTGAGTATCCGCCCCGGGAGCGGTCATTCGATTGATGGATTCGTTGCGAGCCCAGGCTCCACCAACGTTTAGAACGACACTCTGGATTCTCGCGTCTTTTCCCGAGTTCGCTGTGCCGAGATGAATCTGCTTGGAGGATTCATTCAGATTCTGAATCAAAGTGTGCTGGATCTTTCCTCCATTCGTCGCATGAAGGTCGCAGACCCCAATCGACAATCCTGGAGTTTCGGGATCAACCGATTCAAAATGTTCAATCACCGATACTTTGGAATTCTTCTCAGCCACAACCAGCGTTCTCGGAAAAACTGGAGCCAAATCTCCGCTCACAAAATGATGAACCACGATCGGTTCCTCTATTTCCGTTCCAGGCGGAGCGAAAACAAAAACACCGTAATTCGTAGCGGATCCATTTAATGCCGCAAATTTCTCATCACCAAGACGTTTGGCATCAACATCAAAATAGGGCTGCAACCTTTCTCCGCCCTCGGCGATGGCGTGATTAATGGAAGCACAAATCGCGCCCTGCGGCATCCCTGATACATCAAAATCCTGCAATTCACCATTTACAAAAACAAACCGGGCTGCAGCTTTTTCAAAAGGGTCACTCGTGATCGGACTTGGTGCCTTGGTTGATTTGACGGAGGTCAACTGCTCGAAACGGGACTTTTTCAAATCCGCGTAACGCCAGTTTTCGTCGCTCCGACTCGGAACGAGAAGACTCTCAAAACGCTCCCAGGAGGCTTTCTGAAAAGCCAGATACCACTCGGGAAATTCCAGACCAGTTTGTTGAACGGGTGGCGAATCCATCCACACTTTTCCTTCGGTTTTTGTCATCATGATCAATTTATCCGACACTGCCTTCCATTTCCAAATCAATGAGGCGCTTGAGTTCCACACTGTACTCCATCGGGAATTCACGAACCAGATCGTTGACAAAGCCATTGACGCTCAGACTCATGGCAGCGGCTTCGGAAAGCCCTCGCTGCTGCATGTAAAAAATCTGATCTTCACTGACCTGACTGACACTGGCTTCGTGCTGGGTGGCATGTTGATTCCCTCGCACTGAAATCGCCGGATAGGTATCCGTCCGGCTGCTCGCGTTGATCAACAGGGCATCACACTCGGTGTTGTTTTTACAACCTTTGAGATGTTTGGGGATGTGGACCAGCCCCCGATAGGTCGAGCGTCCTGTTCCAACCGAAATCGATTTGGCGACTACGTTGGAAGTCGTTTCATCAGCTGCATGAATCATCTTCGCGCCTGTATCCTGATGTTGCCCATTATTGGCGAGGGCGATCGAAATCACTTCACCACGGGCCTTGCGTCCTTTCATGATCACACCGGGGTATTTCATGGTTAATCGCGAACCGATATTACAATCGATCCAGCGAATCTCAGCATTTTCATGGGCGATTCCCCGCTTGGTGACCAGGTTAAAAACGTTGTTGGACCAGTTTTGCACGGTGATGTATTGAATCTTGGCATGAGGCATCGCCACCAACTCAACCACCGCACTGTGCAAAGTTGAAGTCTCAAATTTCGGGGCCGTACAGCCCTCCATATAGGTTACTTCAGCACCTTCATCGACGATGATTAGGGTCCGTTCAAACTGGCCGAAGTTTTCTGCATTAATCCGAAAATATGCCTGCAAGGGATGTTTCACTTTTACACCAGGAGGCACATAGATGAAGCTGCCGCCGGAAAAAACCGCGCTATTGAGCGCCGAGTATTTATTATCTCCCGTCGGGATCACTTTGCCGAACCATTTCTTAA
>JBGSJM010000312.1:0-8686 GCA_041742015.1 Verrucomicrobiales bacterium
CCCACCCCCAGGTCATCGCCCAATGCCGCAGTTGGTTGCACAAACATTTTCGTGAAACACCCACCATCGAGACCTCCAGCACCGCTGCCGCTGCGCAGATCGCCGCGACCGAGAAAAATGCCGCAGTTCTCGGCGGAAAATTGCTGGCCGAGATGTATCAACTCAACCTCCTCGAACCCTCCGTCCAGGATCTCGCCGGTAACACCACCCGTTTCCTGGTAATCAGCCATCGCACCTGCCCCCCCACTGGCAATGACCGCACCAGCATCATGTTCTCAGTCAATGATGAACCAGGAGCCCTGCACCGGGCCCTTGAGCCCTTTGACAAACTCTCCATCAACATGTCCAAAATAGAAAGCCGTCCCTCCAAACGCCGCGCCTGGGAATATTTCTTCTTTGTGGACATCGCCGGGCACTGCGACGAAGAAGAAATCAAAAATTCGTTAAATCAGCTCAAGAAAAACTGCAGTTTCATCAAAGTTTTGGGCAGTTATCCCGCCTAAAAGGTCTTCCCAACAACCCAATTAAACAGGGTACAGTCGGGCACCATACAGGGTACAGTCCGCCATTAGACAGGGTACGATCGATGATGCCAATGTCGGACGCGGTTTCCCTCGGGGACAGGTGATCTGGCCTTGAAATGGCATCCACCCTGCGAACAAAACAAAACCGAGTGGTCAGATAGTGGCCCCATAGGCAAGAAAAAACTTTTTGTTTGCCATCTTGTTGGTTTTGTTGGCACTTCATCTCTTTTTGTTGGCACTTCATTTCTTTTTGTTTGCACTTCATTTCGTTTTGTTTGCCTTTTGGTTTGTTTTCTTCGGTGCTCAGGTATTTTTTCGGCACACCGTAAGAAATCCATCCCCATCTGGCGTTATCGGATATGTCATCAAAATACCGCAATGCCGAAGATGCCCGGAGAATCTCCCGGGAAAACGAGCCAGAGTTGGACATGTCCTCCATGATCGATGTGAGTTTCCTCCTTTTGATCTACTTCATCGTCACTTCCACCTTGGATCCCAAAGAAGCGGATCTGGGTATGAGGCTACCGGGCATCCCGACAGGGTGTGGTATGCCGGTGACGGTGGATTCGATGACGATCCAACTAAACAGTCTGGGGCACATCTCAATTTTTGACGAAGTCCTGGATACCGATCCAAACAACCGGGAGGTGCCTGGATTGCTTGATCGCCTGGCCACCTACGCGCAAAGCGCCAGGCTGACTCATTCCAAACCGCTGGTGATGATCGAGGCAGATGATAATGCGAAAAGCCAGCGATTCGTCGATGTCCTCAATGCTCTCGCCCACGAAACCGTCGGCATCCATAACGTGACACTGGTCGGATTTGTCGGGGATTGAGCCAAAATCATCGTCCCAATCGATTGGATTAATGTTGTCGAGGGGTGGCCGTTCTAAAAGCATTGCCAAGAACAAAAGTGTTCCGGTGAAGATTTCGTAATTGTTTGAACGCCCGTAACGACTAAAGTGACCTACGTTTGTCTTAATATGAGGAAGATTCTGCTTTTGAGTGTGTGTTTTAGCCTTTTAGCCGGATTCGGCTTTTCGCAATCGCCGTTCGGCCAGGGGGGCCCTTCCAATGTTTCATTGACGCTGAAAAGCGACTGGACCACGGCCGTTCAGGGAGACACAGTGAACCTGGTATTGCAAATAAGCCATACCGGGGGGATGCACACTTATTGGACCAACCCCGGAACCGGCATGCCCACCACACTGAAGTGGACTTTGCCAGCGGGCTATGCCACGGGGCAAACTCTCTGGCCGATCCCAAAAGCAAAAGATTCTGAACTGGGTGTCAGCCACATTTACGAGAATCAGATTTATGTGGTTACCCCGCTGAAGATCCCGGCTGACGCCATTGCTGGTGAGGTGGAAATCGGTCTCGAAGCCGACTGGCTGGAGTGTGATGACAAAGGCTGCCTGCCCAAAAGCGGCAAAGCTTCCGTGAAAATCACCATCGGGGTTCCCGCAGTAAGTGATCCCGAGGCCAAGGGCTTCGCCAACAAAGTAGCTTTTCAACAACCCCGGCAACTAAACTCCTGGAAGGTGGAAACGGGCGGCTCGCCGGAACTATTTGAGGTCCGCCTGACTCCGGCTGAAGGTGCCAATCCCGATCCCGGGGCCATCTACTTTTTCGAATCCACCGCAGAACCCGCCCTGAAATACGAGATGCCAAAAATCTCCCGCAGTGGCAGTACCCTGGTCCTGCAGATGGCAAAGGAAAACCCAGTGGCATCCGCCGCGATCACCGGTTTTCTCTACGCGCCAAAGGGCTGGGAAACCGGACCAGCCAAGATCGAAGCCCTCGCCCTAGGACAATCTGCCTCCGTTTCAGCAACTGCGGTCCCCGAAACAGCCGTCGCTCCGGCAAATCAGACAGCCGCTGCCCCTGCGCCAGCCGCCTCCACTGCCGACGATATCTCCGCTGGCGCGGCTCTCTACGATCTCAAAGCCAGACCCACCTTTGTACTCCTCAGTGGGATGGAGGAAAAGACACTCACCCTGCTGCCGGCTCTGGGGCTGGTTTTTATCGGGGGTCTTTTGCTGAATTTGATGCCCTGTGTATTCCCCGTCCTCGGTTTGAAGATCATGGGCTTTGTCGCCCAAGCCGGGGAGGACTCGCGCAAGGTTAAAAATCACGGGATGATCTTTGGACTCGGTGTCCTGGTTTCGATGTGGATTTTATCCGGGATTATCATCGCCCTGGGCCTGAACTGGGGAGCCCAGATGGCCAATCCCTTTTTTGTTGGCGGTATTTTGGTTCTCCTTTTCGTGATGGGGTTGAATTTGGCCGGAGTTTTTGAAATGGGCACCTCGCTGGTTGGAGTAGGCGGAGAGCTTCAGTCCAAAAAAGGCTATTCCGGATCCTTTTTCTCCGGGGTTCTTACCACCTTGATCGCGACGCCCTGTTCGGGGCCATTTCTGGGATCAGTGATGGGCTTTGCCCTGGCTCAAAAGGCCCCGATTGCCTTTCTGGTTTTCACTTTTTTCGCAATGGGAATCGCCTCTCCCTATGTGATTCTGGCCTTTTTCCCGAACGCAATTAACAAACTCCCCCGCCCCGGAGCCTGGATGGATTCTTTCAAAAAAGGGATGTCTTTTGCCCTGTTTGCGACGGTGGCCTTTTTTCTGGGGACCTTTGCCAAGCAAACCGGTTACGATGGCTTGTCGTGGATGCTCTTCGCCCTGGTCATGATCGGGCTTGCCGCCTGGATTTACGGGACCTGGGGCTCTCCATTTATGAAAAAATCAACCCGCTTCGCCATCGGTTACGGGCTGGCTCTGTCCGTCGGAATCCTGGGGCTCCAAATGGTCAGAATCGCAGCGGGCAAAGAAGCTCCACTCCTGGCAGGTTCAAGCGACGGAGAATTCGAATGGAAAAAGTGGTTTCCCGGGACCATGGAACTTTCCCGTCAGAAAAAGCGAATCGCCTGGATCGACTATACGGCGGATTGGTGACTGACGTGTAAATTAAATGAGAAGCGTGTCTTCTCAGACCCAGATGTCATTGCCAAGATTGCAGAATTAAACGTAGAATTGATCAAAGCTGATTCAACCAGTCCCAACCCGGCAGTCGATCTCGACCTGACCCGGTTTGGTCGAGACAGCATCCCGGTTAACATTATAGTTCCGGCTGATCCCAACCAGCCACTGATCATGCTGCCAGAGGTGATCGGACCAAGTGATGCCCTAAAAGCGCTGCAACTGGCCGCCGGGAAGTAAGTTAACCTTCTGCTGCTCCTCCGAGCAGCTTGAGGTTAAGACTACCACCACCAAACAACATTTCATCCAGGGCGGATTCGACCATGGGCAGGGTGAGAGTAGTGATGCTGCCAGTGCGCAGCATCACTTGAGCGGAACGACGCATCAACTCCTTGATAAAAGCGGCGCTGGCGTTTTTGGTTTTGCGCACGACCATGGCCATCACCCCGTCATCGATGGCGAGTTGGCCTGCATAAAGTTTAACCAGTTTTGCCCGGCCTTCATCATTTGGTAATGGGAATTCGATGGCCTGATCGATTCGACCAGGGCGCGCTGAGAGAGCGGCTTCCAGGTCCTCGGGACGATTGGTCGTCAGCACAAAGAGCAGGGCCGCATCCTCGCGCAGGCCGTCCATCTCATTGAGCAATTTGTTTAGCAGGCTCTCCTCACACGGATTCCGCATCGATGTTCGGGCGCGGGCGATCAGGTCAACATCCTCCAGCACAATCATCGCCGGTTGGAGAAAGCGAGCCAATTGCATATATTCGTCCAGCATGCCGACCTGTTCCGCAGTGATAAGCAGAGTGGTGTGATCTGGCAACTGACTGGCAAGGTAGTGGATGGTGTGGGTCTTCCCAGTGCCGGGTGGGCCGTAAAAAAGTAAACCTTTTTTGGTGCTCATCCCGAGACGGTGGAATTGTTCCCTCTGGCTGACAAATTCCATGATGTTCCGATCCAGTAGCAGGAGAGTTTTATCCGGCAGGATAACATCCTCGCGAGCCACCGAACGCAGCTTATGCACTCGGACGCCGCCCGACCGCCCCGAATAGTCATCGCGCTGCTCCAGGGAGATCACTTTACCGCGATAAGACTGCGCCTGACTGACCGCCTGTTCCAATCGACGCAAAAAGTCCCCACAGGTGTCGTTGGCACCGGTATGGGGAAGTGCCGCCACCTCCACCTGCCAGCCACTGATCCTACCATGACTTAAATCCGGGGTTAACAGAAGTGCGATTTGCACCTTGTTCATATCACAGAGCCAGAGGGTCGATTTCAGGCACTTCACCGGTGTTGCCTCTCCCACATCAAGATCCTCCTGCTCCAGAGGTCCGATGATCGCCGCCTGATCGTTGTCCATCGACAACATGCTGAAGGTGTTCGTTTGATAGGCGTAGCCCGCCTGAATCCCCGATTGATGCCGAATCGTGCAGGAATCCTGAATCATTCCAAGCAGGGAAGTTTGCAGATCAATCCGCGCTGAGACCGGAAAAGTCCGCGAGGTCGTGATCAGTAGATGCAGGCTCGGCAGACGAAAATGTTCCCTCAACGCAGATGCCACCGTGAGAACGGACGGTTTACGGGTGCCTTTGGGTTTGGACTTGGGTTTCATGTTCTGGTTGGCAACTCCTGGTTGTTAAAATGATGATTTTTTTGCCTTGATAGCCTTTTTTCTCCGGCTTGCGAGGGGAAAATAAAAAGAGATCTACCTCAGCCTTTCGGGATTAGTTCCATCAATTCCGCTTCATCCGCCCCGGTTGCAGGCTTACCTTCAGGCAGGGATTTGCCGTTGATAACGCAATTCTCCCAGGTGGCGGTGCCGAGGACTTTGATGTCGAGATTTTCAAAGGTACAGTTTACGGCCTCCAGCACTCCTCCAGCCGCAACCTGACCAAGCCGTGGCTCGGTGAGACGGCGAATCAGGACGTTTTTCATCTTCATATGGCATTCTCCAGAACGGCCTGTCAGGCTGAAGGGATTTTGGGCTGAGGACAGAATCAAGGCATTTGTGATCGAATAGCGGCCTTGATCGAGAAAGTAGAGATCAAAGCCAATGCAGTTCGAGATGAACAGATTATTGTAGCTGGTTTGCGCGGTGCCGGTATCGCAGATGCCGGTACTGTTCCCGATGCTGACAAAACCGTCAACGCGATACTGAGCAGACTCGTGGGCGCTGATGCCGTCGTCACCGCACTCGATGGCGCGGATGTTTTCGAACACGCAGTCGCGGCAGTCGCCATGTATATTAAAACCATCGTTATAGGGATGAGTGGCAGTGAGGTTTCTGATAACGAGATGTGCATTGTCACCGCTGAACTGTACCCCGGCACTGCGAACCGGCATGTAGATATTCGCTGCAGAGAGCGGCTGACCTTCGGCTATTCTAATATAAAAATCACCAAAAGTTTGCAGCGGCTTCGCATCCGGCCACGCCGGGCCTTTGATATAGGTCCATTCGCCGGGTTGGAGTTCCCCAGGCGGTTTGTAAGGTGCGCTTCTCCCTTTTGAGGTGCGGTTCATGAGTTGCATTTTGCCGTCGAACAAAAAGAACCAGCGTCCGGTGATGGCGTCGTCCAGCCTGGGGAGAAGTTCCCCGTTCTTAAACAGGCCCGGGGCTACCTCGGTCCATTTTGCGGGATCAATTGGATCACTTCCTTCCAGAATTGCGCCATGGCCATCCAGTGTGATAGGTTTTCCAGGCTCGCCTTTTTTGCCGTAGAAACCTGCATAGTCGCGATAGACTTTTGGTTCGAGATGGATGGTGTCACCCGGCTGCGCCACCTTGATGGCGTGATGAATCGTCGGCACGTCTTTACCCACATGGATATCAGCGGCGCTGATCGGCAGACTGATGGTTATAAATAGTTGAAAATAGAGAATCCGGTGTTTCATCTAGTTGGCTTTGCGGATGGGTCTTCGTTTGATGGCTTCGTTGTTCTGATCGGCATTGATGTTGCTAAACGTACCGGTTCGCTGGGTGAGATCAACCACCCTCCAGGCGTTTTCAGCGATGCGGAGGTCGGCGTGATGGTCGCGAATATCGTGCAACACGGCTCGGCCTTCTTCGCCAAAGTCGAGCATGGCATTTCCGATCACTCGGAAGCTCCAGCCGTCGTCCGGAGTGATTTCAAATGCCTGCCGAAGAGAGTCGAGCATCGCAGGGCGCAGGTCGGCGACCTCCGGCTTGACTGCTTTGGCAATGACTCCGAGAGAGGTGGCAGCGCGGGCGGACACGGTTATATCGGCGTGTTTTAAAGTCCTCTGCAGCAGGTTAATGACCTGGGGACTGCGCGAGTAACCGCCCAGTGCCTCAGCCGCGACGAACCGCACGAAACGATGATCGTCCTGAAGTGCGGCTTCAAAAACAGGCAGCATCGAGCCAAAAGTATGAAATTGGAGGGTGCGGATCGCAACCTCCCGGACTTCTTTGACCGGTGATTTCATCGCGGCTTGCAATGCTTCCAGCGGTGCAGGTTGGAGCCGCCTCAAAGCGATGATGACACATTCGCGCAGCATGTGATTTCCATGTTTCTCCGCAGCGGCAAGCAAAGCAGCGGTTGCAGCGGGATCCTTGCGCTTGGCCAGGGCCAGTGCGGCTGAACAGCGAACCCCATTTTCAGGATCACTCAAACCGGCGATAATCAACCCCAGATCTGCCTGGGGCATATTACCCAGAGCCTGAAGGGCGAGGCGGCGCTCGATCAGGTTTTTGGAGGCCAACGCTGGCTGAGGATCAAGCGGCAGCATGCCCTCGATGTTTTGTTGCAGGACACGCATCCGTTCATGAACGGCGGTGCTGGCGAGGTCTTTTTGCTCCGGGATAAACCCTCGGGCGAGGTGCTGGGTATCATCACTAACCGCCAACAGGGTACGCATGCCCTTTTCCTGGTAGGGTTTCCAATGCGGATTAAAAGGGCCGGAGGTAATGACGCTGATATTTGTCTGCGTGCCGCGTGCCAGAAACAACAGATCATCAAGCGTTTTGACCTGAGATTGGCTGCTGTTGTTCCCGTAGATTTCCAGTTCATCCACGAGCCCCTCGCGAACCCAGGTGTCAACATCCATATGGTGGCTGCCTGCGGTGATGGTGAGTTCCGGCACATTCCAGGACTGGGGCTGGCGCGGGTCATTGGAGTTCACCACCATCCCGAGTTTGATTTGATGGGGAGCCAGGGCCGCTTTTAACTCTCGCAGAAAAGCCGTCACGTAACTGCCACGCAATCGCAACCAATCCTCGCGCGAGGCCCCGCGCTTAAACGGCTCGGTGCGGAGATCCACTTTAAACTTCTTTTTGAAGTCATCGACAATAGGATCGCTGTAGCCAAACTCATCCGCGAAGCGAAGCGAGTAGTTCTCGACATAAGTCAGAAAAGTAATCCCGTCGTAACCGACCTGGACTGCGTTGGCGACGATGATATCGATCAACGCCTTGCGCGCCCCCGGATAAGCCAGTTCGATTGGCCCGCCCTGTTGGCGAACCCCGTGCTGGTCCTGCGGTGCCCACTCGGGGTGGGCGATTTTGAGTTTACTTTCAAAACAGAAGGGATAATCATTGAATCCCGGGGTGTCGGGGTGTGATCCCCAATCCCAGAGCGAACCCATCCCCCAGATCTCCATGCCGCGAGCGTGGGCTGCCTTTGCCGCGAGATCATCGGGTTTGACCGTGGCATAAAGATGAGTCAGCCATTCCCAATAGGAATAGTAGCGCGGATTTTCCGGGCGCGCCGAAATCGTGGCGATCCAGCAGGCTGCCTCCAGTCCACGCCAATAGATTCGCCTGGCATGATTGACTTCTTTGAATAGATCAAATGTCGCCTCGATGCTGGCCGGGGAATCGATCGGCAGCGATGAGCCGAGAAAGTGATTGTCACCTGTCGACACATAGATGTCGATCACAGGTTCAGCGGCGCAAAGCAGCGGACCAATGACTAAGAGGCTGAGGAAGATTTTCATGCTGCCTCAGCCTATCACAGCAATTCTTCGGAGAGATTTACGTTATCATGGGAAGTGCCCCAAGTTAGTGCAAACCAGGCCTTGATCGCCCAAAAAAGGGTATTATGTAGACAATCCCCAGCGGTTTCGCAAGAACCGCTCCCACGGAGTGAAAAGTACCTTGTCCGCGAGCAGCCCTATCAGCAGGATCACCAGCATGACGGCGGCGACTTGTTCCATGGCCAGCATTTCCCG
>JBGSJM010000313.1:0-25324 GCA_041742015.1 Verrucomicrobiales bacterium
TTGATCGCTCAGGCTCTGGCCAAGCAACTCCTGCAGGGTAAATCCGAAAAAATCCAACGCGGCCCGGTTGACATAGTGAATTGTTCCCCGGACCCCGACGACCACGACCCCCTCCTGCAGGGTATCAAAGACATTTTCTAAAAAACCCTTTTCCTGAACCGCTCTAAGCACATAGCGCTGGACCTGTTCGGGATCAACCCTGTTCATTTTTTCGATCAATTTATCAAGAAAACCACTTTTCATCAGGTTAATAAAAGAGAATTAGATAAGGATGAGCAGTGAAACTTATCACACATCGGCAGTCAGGGTGGTTTTGGTAACTTTCCCAAACCTGGATGTTGCGCGACAAATTGGCACACATCTTGTCGAATCGCAACTCATCGCCTGCATCAATCTGCTGCCCGCAGTGGAGTCGATTTATCGCTGGGAGGGTAGGGTAATTTCCGATCAGGAGGTTCTGGGTATCATAAAAACGACGGTCTTAAATCTCGCTCAGGTGGAGGCGGTTACCCTCGAACTGCACCCTTACGCGACCCCGGAATTTATCGTTCTGGAGGTAACCGCAGGATCGGAGCGTTACCTCGATTGGGTGACAAACATTTGCCGCCAATAATTTGAGATAGCCACAACATTTATAGTTTACAAACTCAGTTCAAATTCTTCGGGAACGTAAACAATCCGAAAATTTTGATTGAATTCTGTCGATTTAATCATTAAGGATAACTAATTTCTTTGATTTCCCGACAATGTAGAATCTGAAAATGACAACAAAAATTCACCACTTTGCCCCAAATCACCTATTCCAAAAAACCAACCAGTATATTGTCATGCTGGTTGATGACATGGCGGTGAACCGGGTTTTGCTTTCAAAGATCTTCATCAATGCGGGTTATGGAGTGGTTGAAGCGGAAAGTGCGGAGATCGCCGTGGCGATGCTTGCAGAAGGGGCCATCAAGCCCGATGTCATCGTGACCGATGTCGAAATGCCAGGGATGGATGGAATTGCCATGACTCAACAGGTCCGGCAACTGATTGGTCCTGCTGGACAAATCCCAATTATCGTTGCTTCTGGAAATCCTGATACGGACATGGAAATGGATGCTTACGACGCTGGTGCCAGTGTCTTTTTGTCCAAGCCTTTTAATCTGAACCAGCTTCGCGATGAAGTTCGCGATGCCATCAAGAACCAGTCGAATATTCGAGTTTCAGTCAAGAGACTCCAGGGCAAGGGAGAAGTTAATCGCCTGCGAACCAGGCTGACTTGAGATTTGCATTTCTCTCGCCTGGAGATCTCAGCACTCTGTTGAAATCAAACAGGGTACTATCCTCCGCCCAACAGGGTACATTCGAGCATCATTCTGGCCACCATCGGATTTGGCATCATTTTAGCCTTTAATGGGTGAAAGGATGGATATTTGTGGCGAGTAGATGACCGTTTGAAGGGAGCGCAAATCTGCCACCACTCCAAGATTGACCCACTGAATAAACCAATAGACAATCCTTCAATGAAAATCGGTTTGATCGTTTGCCTGCTGGCACTGACGACTCTTGCTTGGGCGAAGGAGGGGAGGTTGGCGGAAAAGATTGACGCGCTGCTTCCACAACCATCGGCCGCTGATGATGCCGAATTCCTGCGCCGGGTGTGGCTGGATTTTGACGGCGGCATCCCGACGGCGGATGTGGCCCGTGTCTGGCTGGCCGACCAATCACCCGACAAACGCACCCGCCTGATCGACAAGTTGATGGGTGAGACGCGCTTCGCATTGCGGATGGCGGAGGCGTTTCATGTGATGCTGATGGAGCGGCGCGGTGAGAATGAGGAGTGGAAGACGTGGCTGGTGGAGTGTTTCAAGACCAATCAGCCGTGGGATGCGATGGTTCGTGAGATGCTGGCACCGGATTTTCTCGATGAAAAACAACGCGGAGCCAGCTATTTCCTGACCCGGCGCCTGGAGAAGTTGGGGCAGCAGGACACGGACTATGCGGGGCTGACTCGGGATGTAGGTCGCATGTTTATGGGCATTGATTTGCAGTGCTGCCAGTGCCATCGGCACCTGACCGTCAGTGACTACAAGCAGATCGACTTCAGCGGCCTCTACGCCGTTTTCCAAAACCTCAAACTCCAGCCGGTGGACGACAAACACAAAATCCCGTGGCTTAGCGAAGGACTCATCAATGCCAAATACGAGTTTGTCTCCGTTTTCACCGAAAAAAAGTCGGAAACCGCCCCGCGGATCCCCTTTGGTGAAGAAGTCATGATTCCAGTATTTACCGGCGATGACGGCTGGCTGGTCAAACCGGATCGTAAAATCAAGGAAGTCGGTCAGCCGAAATTCAGCCCGCTGCGCGAAGTCGCCCAACGCATCCCCACTCCGGAGAATGCTCTGTTTGCCAAAAACATCGCCAACCGCGTCTGGTTTCTGTTCATCGGCAAAGGTCTCGTCGAGCCGCTTGATCTGCATCACTCAGAGAATCCGCCAATGCATCCTGAATTACTCGAACTGCTGGGCAGGGAATTTACCGCCCACCAGTTTGATCTGCGCTTTCTGATTCGCGAAATCGCCCTCACCCAGGTTTACCAGCGTGCTGGAGCGCATCAACGCCATTTACTCGCCGAGCAGAAGCTTCGCGCCTTTCTCACTGCCACTGGCGAGCGGGAGCGTCTCGAAAAGAACCAGAAGGCCGATCCGAACGTTGATTCGGCCAAATACGCGCTCGCCGATTTCGAAAAAGCCTTCACGGCGGCCCTCGCCAACCCGGCCAAAGAACCAGAACTCGCCGCCAATCCATCTCTGCGCAGCGCCCTGTTTTTCCGCAACAGCGACCACGTTTATTGGGCGCTGCGACCGCGCGCGGGCAATCTAATTGATCGACTTGCCAAACTGCCCGATCCCGCAGGGGAATTGTATCTCGCCACCCTTACCCGGCAGCCGAGTGATGCTGAAAAAGCTGATTTGCAGGCCTGGCTGGCCGCTCATGGAGGCGATAGATCAAAAGCGCTCAGCGACTATGCCTGGGCTCTGCTCAGCTCAACCGAATTCTTTGTGAATCATTGATGAACCCACTCTGCACACCGCTCGAACACACCTTTTCCCGCCGGGCTTTTCTCGGGGGCGGTCTGGGCATGCTGGCTTCCCCGATATTCGCCGAGGCGATGCAGCAGCGGGACAAACAGGTCCTTTTTGTGTGGCTGGATGGAGGTATCTCGCAACTGGAGAGTTGGGACCCGAAACCCAATACCGAGTTCGGCGGCCCTTTCCGCAGCATCAAGACAAGTGTGCCGGGGATTCATTTTTGTGAATTGATGCCGAAGTTGGCAAAACAAATGCACAAACTCTGCGTGGTGCGCAGCATGTCCACAAAAGACAATGCCCACTCCTCCGGCGTGGATCGCATCCAGCGCGGTGACCCGAAGAACCGGGGCGTGATTTATCCGCACTTCGGTGCCGGCGTGGCGAAGCTGCTCGGCCCCGGCTCCAGCGGTCTGCCGCCCCATGTGTGGATCAAACCGGGCAGCGGTGGCTTCAAAGTGGAGGATGCGGGCTTTCTCGGACCCAAATACGGTTCCCTGGCTTTTGGCGAGGGCAAACCGCCGGAGAATCTGCTGCGCCATCCCGAAATCAGTGCCGAGCGGGATGCCGCGCGCAATGATCTGCGGAAGATGCTTGACCAGCGCTTTGCCAGCCAGCGCGAAAAGCGGGTGGTCGAGGCGAATACTTCAGTTTTCGACATGGCGGAAAAGTTGATGGCCCGCGCGGACATTTTTGATACATCGAAGCTGCCGGAGCGTGATCGCGAGCGCTACGGGAGACATGATTTTGGCCAGCACATGCTTGTGGCGCGGCAAATGCTGGAAGCCGGGGTGCGTTTTGTAAAGGTGACGAGCTACGGGTGGGATACCCACGGGGACAACTTCAACGCCCACGCCGGGATGGTGCCGAAATTTGATCAGGCCTTCAGCGCCATGCTCGAAGATCTGGAGGCCAGCGGTTTGCTCAAAACCACCCTCGTGATCTGCCTGAGTGAATTTGGCCGCACCCCGCGGATCAACGGCCATGTGGGTCGCGATCACTGGCCAGCAGCCTGGAGCATCGCCATGGCGGGCCAGGGTGTGAAGCATGGAATTGTCGTCGGGGAAACCAATGAACGCGGCACCGAGGTGAAGTCGGAGCCCTTCGACATCGGCGCGGCCTTTCACACCTGGTATCATGCCCTCGGCATTGATCCATTAAAAACGGAGTTCGACAACGCGGGGCAGCCGCTCCCCATCGCGCACGATGACATGTTACCCATCCAGGAGGCCTTGGCATGATAAAACTGGAACCCAAACCAATCACCGAGTTTCCATCGGAGCGGCAGATTTCAGCGGTGCGATTCAGCGCGGACGGTACCATCTTGGCCGCAGTGGGTTATGAGCCTGCGGTGAGACGCTGGCAGTTTGATGGCAAGCTATTGACCCCACTGCCCGCAATCGGGGGATTTAATGGCTACACCACGGCTCTGGCTTTTCATCCCAAGATGTCCGTGTTATTCGCAGCGGATTCGTGGGGGCTGTTAAGGGCTGTGGAGGGCGACAAGACTCTGTGGCAGCACGAAACCGCACACGACGGCTGGCTGCGGCAAATCGCAATTTCACCTGATGGCGGTCGCATCGCCACCTGTGGGAAGGATGGCTTTGTGCGAGTCTGGGATGCGGGGACTGGAAAGAACCTTGCCGAGCATCAGGCTGGCGAAGATGTTTATGCTGTAACCGTGGGTGCGGGCATTGTTTTTGGCGACATGCGTGGGCGAATCGAAGCCTGGACCCTGGATTTGAAGAGGAAAGAAATGTCGTTTGATGGAGCCATTCTCTACAAACTTGATCGCCTCCAGGACATCGGCGGGCTGCGGGTGCTGTTGTTCATTGATGGTGGTAAAACGCTTCTCGCAGCAGGCACCACGCCGGAGAATGGGGCGACCCCGGAGAGTATTCCTACGATTTTGTTTTTCGACACCGCCAGCGGCAAACTCACCAAAACCGTGACACATGGCACCAACAAGGAGGGGTATGTTCATGACCTCGTTCCCCATCCCTCGGGCTGCCTGATGGCCGTCACTTCCGGTTCACCCGGCAGCGGGATGCTCTTTCTGCTCGATCCTGCCGGGAAGGAAGTGTTTTATGAGAACAAAAAGATGGCAAACTGTCACTCCCTGGCGTTGCATCCCGGTGGCAAATACGCCATCGTGACCTCCACCAACCGCGACAGCAACGGGAATGGCAAAACATTGGCAAAAGACGGCACTTACAAGACCAACACTTCGCCGTTGCATCTGTTTGAGGTGTGATTTAGAGAGTCCTGGAAATCAGTCACTCCATCACTAAATTGGCTGATCCGAAGAAAGAGTCGCCGCCCGAGTTTTGGTCAATTCGACGAACCGATTGGCCAGAGGTTTCAGCTCGCCGCTGTAGAGGATCCCAAGATTTAGTTTTGGGAAGGATTTTGGCAGCGGAATGACTTTTACAGTAGGAGGCCAGATCACTCCGGGAATGCCCACTGCAACCCCAAATCCAAAGCCTTTTTCGACATATTTTTGGATCAGGCTGATATCGCTGACCTCCATGGTGGGCACCCAGGAGAGATTTTTCCCCGCCAGCCCCTCCTGAAAAAGTCGCTCCGCAGCCTCGTGACCGGGCAGGGAAACCAATGGCTCTTGGATACAACCGCCGATGTTGCCCAGGGAGATATCTTTGAAACGCTCCACCGGGCAGGACACCGGGGCCAGCAAAATAAGGGGAAGCTCAATCAGCGGCAAAACCTTGATTCCTGGGGCCGGTTTGTTTAGGAGAACTGCAACGGCCAGATCCGCCTCCTGTTTAAGTAGGGCTTGTTCAATTTCTGACGCGACCAACTCTCTGAGGGTGAGACGCAATTTGGGATACTCATCCCGCAATTGTTGGAGGACATCGGGCAGATGATGGGTCAATGCAGATGCGGAGGCGGCAACCCGAAGATGCTGACTCTCCTCTCCACTGATTCGCTGGGCCACCAACTCCAGTTGGGAGAAAAAAGGTTCGATAAACTTGTACAACTCTTCTCCCGCTGGGGTCAGCGCAAAGGGCCTCCGCCGGAAAAGCTTGACGCCGAGGGTGTCCTCAAGCTGAAGAATCTGGCCGCTTACAGCCGGTTGCTGGATCCCGTAGGGCATTTTTCGCACCGCTTCAGTGATCCCTTCGAATTTGGCGACGTAATAGAATAGCTCCAAGTGATGGGGATTCATAAAGCGTGGCAGGCTGATTGAGGCAAATTTGATGATATAAAGACAACGCCAGAGCGATTTCACCGCTCGTAAATCAGGGCGTTTTGACTTCTCTTCCTGAATTGTTTAAGGGATTTCTCCCAATTTTTTCGGATCGATTTGGTGGAATGACCCTGGATCCATTTCGAATGTGTTTCCGGACTCCTCAGCAGCTTGTTGCCATTTTCGCTCAAAGAAAAAGTCTCACCATAATCAGCCTGGACCGCCCGCCCGATAGCCAGTCCAACATCGATGGCATTTAACTTGGTGCGTTCCGTCACAATCATCCGAACCCCGCCGCAATCTTCGTTCTGATAAACACTGGCATCTGGTGTAAAGCGCACTGGGACAAAGATAATACCCGGTAGTTTTTCCTGGTTCAAACGATCCACGAGTCGCCCTTCGGCAATCCATGGTGCCCCAATGATTTCGAAAGGTGTGTTGGTTCCCCGGCCCACGGAGAGATTGGTAAATTCCAGCAGACCAACCCCTGGATAAAGCAGTGCCTGGGTAAGTGACCGAATGTTTGGCGAAGGATTAACCCATGGCAAACTGGTCTGATCAAAATACATTGATGGTTTCCAGGCCTCCACCGGAATCACCAGCAGATCAAGTTTGGTCAGCCCTCGCTCTGCTTTAAAAAGGCGGGCCAGCTCCCCAACTGTCATCCCGTGTTGGACTGGGATATCGTGATAAGCGACAAAATCATTGCCCTGGCCCTCGCGGAGGGGACCGTCACAAATCATTCCGCCAATTGGGTTGACCCGGTCGAGGACGATAAATTTTTTGCCACTTTCGCTGGCGGCTTCCATGGCCAGTCCCATCGTGGAGATGTAGGTATAAAATCGGCAACCAATGTCCTGAATGTCGAAAACCAGGGCATCGAGATCAGCGAGCTGCTCGGGAGTGGGCTTGCGACTGGCAGTTTGGTACAAGCTGATGATGGGCAACCCGGTCTTTTTATCCACCTCGTCAGAGACCGAATCGGTTTCCAGAGTGCCGCGAATACCGTGTTCCGGGGAAAACAATCGTTTTAAAGTTACATTTGGAGCATCGGCGAGGAGATCGATGGTGGAGCGGCGGGTGTTGTTAATCCCGGTGTGGTTGGTGACCAGACCGATTCTTAGGCCCGCAAGTGGGGCAAACTTGTTTTCCTGGAGGACGTCAATTCCATTACGGACCACTTCGGATGATCCGCCCGCTGTCTGAGCGTTTCGATCCAGATCATCAACCACAGTTTTCGATGGGTCCACCACCTTTTCGAGGTAACCAACCGCTTCAGCAGCGAGGGTGCCGATTTTACTGCGGAGATCACGGACTTTTCCCTTTTCGCTAGGATGATTGCGATTGGTGAGCAGGATCACAAACGTCTCAGATTTGGGATCGATCCAAATCGAAGTCCCGGTCCAGCCAGTATGCCCAAATCCATTGAGCGGAAATTTTTCACCACGCTGATTTGAAAATTGCGATCCGATATCCCAACCCAGCCCTCGTGGAGCCCTGAGCACCTCTGGAGTGTGAGAGCGACTGGCCATGGCCATGGTCTCACCTTTGAAAATTATTGTGCTATTACTCTGGTCCCGGGTGACCCAGAGTCGGCAGAATCTGGCGATATCCTCCGCCGTGGAAAAAAGCCCGGCGTGTCCCGCCACGCCACCCATGCGGCGGCACACTGGATCGTGAACTTCTCCCCGCACCAGCCCATAATCGGGGATAAATGTGGTTGGAGCGATTTTGGGCAACATCCCCCGGTCCGGTAAAAAGGTAGTCTGCCACATCCCGAGTGGCTCGAAAAGATGAGTTGCTGCGTATTGATCCACCCGTTGCCCCGAAACTTTTCTGACAATTTCTCCGAGGAGAATAAAATTTACATCGCTGTATCGGAACCGGGTGGTCGGCGGTTCCACCAGATCAATTGACAGCGCCCGGTGCAATCCCTCTGCTTCGCCCCAAAACTCCCTTTTCGACAATGAAATGGATGGTGGGAGACCGCTTTGATGAGACAGAAGATGTAAAACCGTGATTTTTTCCCGTTCTCCGTCAGGAACCACCGCTTTTACTGGTAATTCGGCCTGTGGACGAGTGTTACGGAGTGCCTGCTCCACGCAACCCTGGCCGAATTCTGGCAGATACTGGCAAACTGGAGCATTGAGATCCAGCCGACCCAATTCGTGGAGGTGCAGAATGGCGGGTGCCGTTGCCAGAACTTTGGTGAGACTGGCCACATCAAAAATGGTGTCCGTCGTCATGGACTCGGCTTCGGGAAATTTTACTCTCTGCCCGTAGGCCTGCTGGTAGATGCGTCCCTGCGACTCCAACCAGATTACCGCTCCTGGAATCTCTCCGGCCTTGATGGCATCATTAATCGCTCCATCAATCTCTTGCAATTTCTCCGCCATAAACTCCTCTGCCACAGTACCGGACCATGACACGCAGGAGAGCAGGGTAAAGATCAATAATTGAAGTTGGATGCGGAAATTCACGGAAAAATTGCGGATAGGGCACACCGACCACCATACACGCTTTAACGAAAGTTTTATGAATAATTCATTTGCAAAATTCCATCTTTACAATAATCATCTGTTAATATCTAATTTTACCATAAAACAGTTACCAGGATGAAACCAATTTTTGCTGTTATTCTTCTAGGCTTGCTCCCATCCGCCATGGGCGGTGATTTAACCCTTTCCAAAGCGGTTGACTTGATGCTTGAATACGAACCTGAGCTTAATGCTGCGGAATACGACACTCTGAGTTCCATTGGTGATCATCGCCTCGCCTTGTCTGAGTTGCGTCCTCAATTGGCGTTGGATTCCTCTTCAGGCTATTCAAAACGCAATCGATCCTCTGATGGTTTGATCGGCTCGGGAGAAAACCTCCTGCAAAGGGAAATTGGCCTTTCTCTTCGCCAACTGCTCTACGACGGAGGCGTGGCTCGCAACAATCTTAATTCGGCTTACAATGCGCACATAGCCCAGCAACTCACCGAGAAAAGTCTGATCGAGAAACGGGTCGTGGATTTGTCGGAAGTTTATATGGAGATCCTCCGCGTCAGGCAGCAAATTCCGCTCGCTCAGCGCAATGTAGATACTCACCGAGCCATCCGGGACATGCTTCAGGAACGGGCCAACGCCGGAGGCAGCCGTTCCGATGTCGGATTGGTACATGGGAGGATGCAACTGGCCTTAAACACCCTCGCCACACAGCGACTCGCCCTGAACTTGGCGGAAGCCAGGTTTGAAAGACTCGTCGGTGTGACTCCCAAAAACCTCATCTTCCCCAGGATACCCTGCCTCCCGGAGAATTTTTGTGCCATCGATACCTCGGGAAATTTTGACTACCTCGCTGCCAGGGAAGCCCTCGAAGCCGCTGAACATCGCTACGAAGCTGCCACCTCCCGGATGAATCCCAAAATCTATCTGGATGCTGACTACTCACGCGGCCAAAACAACCAAGGGATCAGGGGCGAAGACTCTCAGACCCAGGCTCTCATCGTAGGGAGTTGGGATATTTCCAACGGAGGTAGAAACAAAGCTTATGAGTGCCGGGAACATTTTCAGGTCGGGAAATTCGAAGAATTACTTCGGGCTGCTGACTTGCAGCGCCACTACATCCTAAAAGTACTCTGGCAGGAGCGCCAGGGGGCAAAAGCTTCCATGGAGGCCCTTCAAATTTACACCAAAGAACTGGCGCAGGTTACCAGTGATTATGATGAACAGTTCCGGATCGGCCAGCAGAATCTCCTTAATATACTAGACATTCAACAGGAATACTACTCGGCGCATTCCCGATACGTAGATGCGAAATTCGACACTGAACAGTCTGTCTTCCGGATTATGGGGGTTCAGGGAAAACTTAGCAGTCATCTACTAGGATCAACCCATCTCGACAAACTCTGCAAAGCCCCGGTCTGCGACAGCGAATGTCACCCTGACAACCGTGTCCCGGTAACCCAACCTTGTCTCATGGCTGGAAGGTTTGATGGGGATGGCCCGGTTATCAACATCACTCCCACCGCCCGCGAGGCCTATTACGGAAAACTCCAGGCGCTGCCGGTCATCTGCGATGAAAAAGGCAAGTGCGGCTCCTGCCTGGTGGCCCAGAGGGTCGACTTTGAAAGCGATTCTGACTCCAAAAAACGGCCATTCAAGAATTTCGGGGCATTTCTCAAAAACCACGATCACCCCCGGAATTGATCAATCTTGGAGTGATGAGGTCGTGGAGAATTGGTGTTATGGTGTTATTGTGTCGCGTGGTACCACTCAACCATTCCATGAATCCACGAATCAACCACTATATACATCCAGGTGAAATAGCTCTCGTTTTTTGTATTTTGGTGGTGTTCTTGTCCGGTTGCAGAACCGAAACGAAGATGAAATATGCGCCTTCGCCACTAGATAATCCATTGAAGGGGCTGGTCCCTTATGTTGAGAGTGATTCGCGAGACCGGTTCCCGCACAGTCTGGAGTTTCGGTATTTCGCCCTTTCCGATCTCATGAAAGGCCCAGCTGAGTTTGATTGGTCACCGCTGGAAGACACCCTGCAAATCACCAGCGGGCGGGGCTGCCAGCTTATCACCCGGATCTTTCTCGAATACCCGGACAAACCAGGAATCCCGCAATTTTTGATCGATTCTGGCCTCAAAATCACTGAATGGGATTCTGATGATGGAAAAAATATCACTCCAAATTATGAAGACCCCAATCTCCGCAAAGCCCTCCAAGCCTTCATCGCCGCCTTTGCCGACAGGTACGACAACGATCCCCGGCTCGGCTACCTGACTGCCGGACTACTCGGTCTTTGGGGCGAGTGGCACACCTACCCACGAAGCGAACTGTTCGCCTCCCGCGAAGTGCAGACCGAGGTGCTCACCGCTTATGCCCGTGACTTCAAAAAACTGCCCGTACTGCTGCGATACCCTGCGGGAGATGATCACTACGCCTATGTGAAAAACACCCACCTTCCATTCGGCTATCACGACGACTCATTTGCCTGGGCCACTCTGGACACCGGGAAAGAGGTGGATAGCTGGTTTTTTATTCCGCTGTTAGCTGCCGCCGGGGCGCTTGACCGATGGAAAACCCATCCGATTGGAGGTGAACTCCGCCCCGAGCTTTGGTCAACTAGTTTCACCGGGCAATCACCGAGCCCGGCAGCCCAGGATTTCTCAGCCTGTGTGGCCCAGACCCACGTGACCTGGCTGATGGATTCCGGTCTGTTCGAAGAACGATTTCCCATGAGTCCCGAACGAAAAAAGAGAGCGATTTCTGAAGTCAGTCAAATGGGTTATTCCTTTTACGTTTCGAAGTGGATGAAAAAAGGAACCACTCTCGAAATCACAATTGAGAATCGTGGGGTTGCCCCCATCTATCGGGATTGGGAGGTCTATCTCAATTACTCCGGGATCGGGGGGCTGGATCTCGGGCAATTCGACGAGACCTTTAATTTGAAAGGAATCCTTCCTGGCGAATCCAGGATTTGGAAAGTAGAGATTCCCAAAGCCGCATTGGGCCAGGAATTGACTCTCCATGCGCCAAACGAGATGAAAGGTGGAAAACCTCTCAGATTTGCCAACGAAACCCAGGGAGAATCCCGGCTTTCTCTGGGAACGATCAAATAACCAGGCAAGGAGCGATGCGGTTTGCTCCAATGCTCCAATCTACTGTTGTAGGTGGACAAAAGCACCGCGTTTGTTGCCTGTCACAACATCCAGCTTTTTATCCCCATTGAGGTCGATGACGGTGAACTGGGTGCCGATACCGGAATCGTTGTCAATGAGATGCGCCCGGTAAGTGGCAGTCCCGCCTTCGCGTTTTAACTCAAACCACCAAAGTACGGCAGGGGCATTGGGTTCGGGATCGCCGGTTTTGCCGTGAGCCCAGAAGCGTTTACCAGTCAAGATATCGAGAAGACCATCGCCATTTATGTCGGCCATTTCAATGGCGTGAGGTTGTGAGAAAATAACGCCAGTTGATCCCTTTTCTTCCAGAGTACCGGTAATGAGATGGGTTTTCCAGCCATCCGTACCTTGTTCGATCCAGGCCACTCCGTAACCATGACCAGCCAGACTTGTAATCACATCAGGTTTGCCATCGCCATTGACATCCTGCACATACATTTGGGCACCGCCTTTGCCGAAGGCGGCGTCGTGCTTTTTCCATGGCCCCTGGCCATCCAGAACTGCAGGCTGCTCCCACCAACCGGAGGCTTCCAAAATGTCGGTGCGCCCATCTCCATTAACATCTCCGTAACCGATTCCATGGGTAAACCTCTGGAAAGCGAGGCGCGGGGTAACCATGTTCCATTTCCACTCGGCAGTTGGATTTTTGGGATCATAGGAAGCATAACCGAGATGTCCGGCACTCATACAGAGGAGGTCGGGCTGCTTGTCCCCATCGATATCAACCAACATGGGGGATTCGTTATCGGTCACTTTGAAAGCGATATGCCTGGGCCAGAGACTTTCTTGACCCTGGGGATTTTCATACCAAACGGTTTCTTTACCGGGAAATCCCATAACCACGTAGTCCGTCCATCCATCGCCATTGATGTCATGAGCGGCATTTAGGAAATTGTCGCTGTAGCCGTTTTTTATGCTTTTGGCACCGTGAAAGCCTTCAATCTCTTTTTCAGTGCCGTCTTCGAGCTGCGCCTTAGTGCGGATTGTGTCTGGGTAGATGAGTGTGCGTTTGGTGTAATCCGGCCCTGCAAACCAATAAGGACCGTAAATCACATCCAGAACTCCGTCTTTGTTAACATCCAGGGCGGTGGCTCCTTCTGCCCAAAAGATATCAATCAAAATTTGCTTTTTCCAGGAACCATCAAGTGACGGGGGCGGTGTGGATTGGGCCAACAAGATGCATGGCACCAAGAGGTGAAGGATAAGAAATAATTTTTTCATAGTCTGGAAATGTTAAAGAGAAATCGAGTGATTCGGATATGGATTTAAAAGTCGCTTGATGAAAAAGAAAGCAAAAAATCAAAGATCCGGGATTCCCCCTATATGAATTCGCTTGTATTATGATTGGGTATTGCAAGTCTGCTAGTGGTTGAATGGAGCTAAAGAAGAAAAATGCGAATTGAAATACCAACAAACTCCGACCGGCTTGGTGCCAATCTTTTCTACAAAGTACAGAAAATATATGAACTTGATGGTGGCCACGAGGTGGATATTGAGTTTGACAGTCCTTTTCACGTCATCCAGCAGATACCTTATGAGCGGATCCACGAAATTGAAAAGAACCTGGCCATCATCATTCCGGTGAAAGACGAACGGTTGCGTTTGTTGGAAGGGGTGCTCTGTGGAATTCCGCACGATTGTCTGCCCATCATACTTTCAAACAGCAAAAGAGAGCCGATTGACCGTTTTCGGATGGAGTGCAATATGGTTGACACATTTTGCCGATACGCGAAGAAAAAGTATGTGATCGCCCATCAGCGCTCACGGGCGCTGGCCCATATTATGTTGGAAGGTCAATATCCATACCTGCTGGACGACGAAGGATTGATCCGGAATGGAAAGGCTGAGGGGATGCTTGCGGGAATTGCCCTGGCTCATTTGGCAGGTAAAAAGTATGTTGGTTTTATTGATTCGGACAATTATTTCCCCGGAGCAGTATTCGAATATGTCCGCATTTTTTCCGCAGGACTTTCGCAAGCCAAAACGAATTATTCGATGGTGCGAATTAAATGGCACAGTAAACCAAAAATTGTGGGAACGGATCTGTTTTTTGCCAAGTGGGGACGAGTATCACGGATCACCAATCAATATCTCAATCAATTTCTAGGTCACTTCACCGGCTACGAAACTGAAGTTCTGCATACTGGCAATGCCGGGGAGCATGCCATGTCGATGCCTTTGGCGCTTTCACTCGATTATTCAACGGGTTTCTCGGTTGAGACCCACCATTTTGTGAGTTTGATGGAAAAATTTGGCGGGATCATCCCCACTTCTTTCCCGGAAATCATGAGGAGCGGAGTGGAGATTTTCCAGATCGAATCGCGCAACCCGCATTTGCATGAAGTGGCCAAAGGTGACGATCACATTAACGAAATGATCGAATTCTCGCTTTCCGTGTTGTGGCACTCTGTGATCTGCCCGCCACTCCTGAAAACGGAGATATCCGCCGAGTTGAATCGGTTAAAAATCATCCGAAAAAATGCATCCCCCGTAAATCTCCGGCAGTATCCCTTGCTGGCCGACATAGATTTTGAAGTTGTCGCACGAACGATGGACTGGTCGCAGTTTGGCAACTATATCCCGGAATGAACGCATTGCCTCTTGCAACAGCCCAGCCACTGGTCGTGTTTACAGATTTGGATGGGACGCTGATCGACCATCACAGTTACAGCGTCGCAGGGAGCATGACGGCGATTCGGAAATTGGCCGAGCGCAAAGTGCCGCTCGTGTTTTGTTCTTCCAAGACTTTCGCGGAACAAATTCATATTCAACGACATATTGGTATTAATCAGCCTTTTATTGTCGAGAACGGCAGTGCCGTCGCTATTCCGAGTGGTTTTTTTTCGGGAAAATTCTATACGGTAAACCGAATAGAGCAGGGTTATGATATCTTCGTTTTCGCCCATGCAGAATCCACCGAACTGCGTGCCGAGTTGAGTCATATCCCGGGGATTTATGGATATGCTGATGTTTCCGACGCTGAATTGTCTGCTGCCACTGGTCTAACCGGAGTGTTTCTGGACCGTGCCCGCGAACGTTGGTTTACGGAAACCTTGCTAAATCAACTTGATGAAGCGCAAGTTGGCCGGATCAATGGTTTTCTGAAATCCAAAGGATTTGTCATGAGCCGGGGCGGGCGATTTTACACCGCGCAATCAGCCTCCGTGAACAAGGGTAAGGCCGTTGAATGGATGAAGGAAATATTTCGACTAACCTTTGAACAAGCCCCCTGTTTCGCCGCAATTGGTGACAGCACCAATGATGCGCCCATGCTGGAAGTGGTGGATCTTCCTTTTTTGGTGCAGCGTCCAGATCAAAGTTGGTCGGAGCTAAAGATTTCGAATCTGATTAAAATTGAAGGCATTGGTCCTATGGGATTCTCGAGCGCGGTGGATTTGATGTTGGGAAATTCTTAAAACTCCAACTAGATTGTTTAATAAATAACCAATGAGCATCGCCATCGACCTTCAGGGCAAAACTGCACTTATCACCGGGGCTTCCCAGGGCATCGGTGCGCAGGTCGCCCGCACTTTTCATCAGGCGGGCGCGCAGGTCGTCATTAATCATCTCGGCACGCCGGGCACCACCTCGGATGCCCAAGCTATCGCTGACGAACTCAATCTTGCCCGCGCGGGCAGCGCCAGCATCATCGCGGCGGATGTGGCAAGGGCGGATCAAGTCCAGGCCATGATGAGCGAGATCCAGATGCGACACGGGGGCCTGGATTTTCTGGTGAACAACGCCGCTATTATCAAAGACAGGACCATCGTTAAGATGAGCCATGAGGAGTGGGACTCCGTCATCGATGTGAATCTCAATGGCGTGTTTTACTGCTCCAAACATGCCCTGGAGATCATGCGGGAGGGCGGAGCGATTGTCAGTTTCGGCAGCATCTCGGCGATTGAAGGATTTTTTGGTCAGGCGAACTACGCCGCCGCCAAATCCGGGGTCCAGGCTTTGATGCGCGTGCTCAGCCGCGAGGCCGGGCGAAAAAACATCCGCGCCAATACCATCGCCCCCGGTGTCATCGACACTGCCATGGTTGCAACTATTCCTGAAGCCGTGCGCACCGAGATGCTGAAAAATGTGCCTCTAAACCGCCTCGGCACCACGGAGGAAGTTGCAAACGTGGTACTGTTTCTTTGCTCGCCACTGGCGAGTTACGTCACGGGGCAAACGATCGAGATCAATGGAGGCTGGAGGGGATAACCGATTCAACAGGGTATAATCGCCGATTAAACAGGGTACAATTTGATTTCACATGCGCGCTCCAGCCCTCATCAAATCAGCCGACGAAGCGGTCGCCGCCATCCCCAACAACGCGACGGTGGCGGTGAGTGGCTTTGTGGGAGCCGGGCATCCCGAGATGTTGACGGCGGCTCTGGAGCAGCGGTTTTTGAAAACGAAAACACCGCGTGACCTCACCCTCTACTACTGTGCTGGTCAGGGTGACCGTGCGGGGCGCGGCTTGAATCATCTCGCGCATGTTGGCCTGCTCAAACGCATCATTGGCGGGCATTGGAACCTCGCTCCGAAACTGGGAGCCATGGCGCTGGCCAATGAAGTTGAGGCCTACAACCTGCCGCAAGGGGTGCTTAGCGTTCTGACCCGTGAAATTGCGGCCAAACGGCCTGGGTTGATCACCCAGGTCGGTTTAAACACCTTTATCGACCCGATCCACAGCGGCGGTAGGCTCAATTCGCGCACCACCGAATCGCTGGTCGAGCGGATCGAGCTGGATGGCCAGACTTGGCTGCGCTACAAGCCCATGCCGATCCACGTCGCACTGATTCGAGCCACTTATGCGGATGGGTGCGGCAATCTGAGCCTGGAAGGGGAGGGATTGATCAGTGAAGTGTTGCCCATGGCCCAGGCGGCAAAAAATCACGGCGGCATCGTTATCGCTCAGGTCGAGAGCGTCGTGAACCAAATAGCCGACCCGAAGTCGGTGCGGGTGCCAGGTATCTTGATCGACTACATCGTTACCAGTGGCGGAGTGATGCATGATCAAACCTTTGGAGAGGTGTTTAATGAAGACTTTGTCGTCACCAACCCGGGTGGTTTTGAGCTGCCCGCCATGCCGGATTCGGAACGCAAGGTGATTGGCATGCGGGCGCTTCAGGAGATTCAGAAAGGCGACATCGTCAACCTAGGCATCGGCCTTCCCGAGGCGGTAGCGATGATCGCGGCTGAAACTGGTCGTTTGCACGATTTTACTTTAACCGTGGAAAGCGGACCAACTGGCGGCGTTCCAGCATCTGGCCTAAATTTCGGTTGCAGTCATTTTCCGGAAGCCATCATCGACCAGCCTGCGCAGTTCGACTTTTACGATGGCGGTGGGCTCGATATCGCGGTGCTCGGTGCCGTCGAAATTGATCCGGAAGGAAGTGTCAATGTCGCCAGTTTCGCGGGGCGCTTCGCCGGCGTCGGCGGTTTTGTAAACATCGCCCAAAGTGCTCGTCGTCTGGTGTTTTGCTGTACCTTCCGCGCAAAGGAGAGTGCCAAATTCGTGAAGCAGATCCAACACGTCTGCTTCCACGGGCCATCAGCCATGGCGCGGGGCCAGCAGGTCATCTACGTGACGGAGCGCGCTGTGTTCGAGCTGACGGCAAAGGGATTGAAACTCATCGAAGTGACCCCGGGGCTGGATTTTCAGCGCGATGTTCTCGATCAAATGGAATTTCAACCAATTCATTGAGAAATCCTCACGGATTCCTCTACGTTCCGAGAAATCCTCACGGATTCCTCTACAAAGAAATTTTTGAATGACGCTTGGCCCGGCTTCGAATAAGCTAACCAATCATGGCTGACATATCTGTAAACTTCGCGGGTGTCAAATCTCCGAATCCTTTCTGGATCGCTTCGGGGCCTCCCGGAAACACCGCTTATCAGTGTCATCGCGCTTTTGAAGCGGGCTGGGGTGGAGTGGTCTGGAAGACTATCGGCGAACCAATTGTGAATCAGTCTTCCCGTTATTCAGCACTCCATCTCAACGGGCAAAAAATGGTCGGGTTTAACAACATTGAATTGATCAGCGACCGCTCCCCGGAGTCGAATTTCCGGGAGATCCGGGATGTGAAAAATCGCTGGCCGGACCGGGTCATTGTCGCCTCTCTCATGGTGGAAACCCGCGAGGACTGGCATGAGTTTATCCGGCGCTCCGAAGATGCCGGGGCAGATGCCATCGAGTGCAATTTCGGATGCCCCCATGGCATGTGTGAGCGGGGAATGGGCTCGGCGGTTGGGCAGAATCCTGCGGTGATCAAGACCATCACCGAGTGGTGCAAGGAGGTCGCGAAAATACCAGTCTTGATCAAGCTGACCCCCAATATCACCAACATCGCCTTGCCGGGCCGGGCCGCCCGGGCGGGTGGTGCTGATGGGATTTCACTCATCAACACGATCAGTTCCATCACCCAGGTTAACCTCGACACGTTCTGCCCTGAACCTGCGGTGAATAATCAAAGCACCCACGGCGGCTATTGCGGCGCGGCAGTTAAGCCGATTGCTCTGAATATGGTGGAGACCATCGCCAACGATCCAGAAATCAATCTCCCCGTATCCGGCATTGGAGGTATCAACACCTGGCGGGACGCCGCTGAGTTTATTGCCCTTGGCTCAACCACGGTCCAGGTGTGCACCGCAGTGATGCAGCGTGGCTTCCGGATCGTGGCGGACATGGCGGAGGGGCTCTCTGATTATCTGGATGCCAAAGGCATGAAATCGGTCAATGAACTGAGGGGTAGGGCATTGCCAAATATCAAAACCTGGGAAAATCTGAATCTCAACTTTCAGCGAATTGCCAGGATTGACTACGAAAAATGTATCGGCTGCAATTTATGCCATATCGCCTGCGAAGATGGGGCTCACCAATGTATCGATTTGAAACACCCAGATGAACTGGGAGTTGGTTCTGGCCCCGGTCGCCTGCCAGGAAAGAGCATCCCAAAAGTTCGTGACGAGGACTGTGTGGGATGTAATCTTTGTTCGCTGGTTTGCCCGGTGGATCACTGTATCACCATGGTAACAGTGGAAAACGGGAAAGGCCATCTCAGTTGGAAAGAATACCAGGCGGAACTCGCCGCCGGGACCATGGAAGTGATTCCACCGCACCCGTAAATTTTTTTATTAAAGATGAAAACAGAAATCATAATAAAGAGGCTTTTGATTCTCATGGGGATCACTTGTGTACCTGCTATCATCCCTGCCTGTATGCCATTGAGTTGGATCTCAGGCACTCACGAATGGTTGGGGCTTGGTAAATTTCCTGAACAACCCATCGCGGAGTATTTGGCACGGGGAATGTCAGCCCTTTGTGCCTTTTACGGAGGACTGGTCCTGGTTTTATCCCGCGATGTGCCAAGACATCTACCAATCATCAGGTATCAAGCTCTTTTCCTTTGCTTTGCAGTTCCGCTTGGTTTGTTTGCAAACTTAAAATTGGGGCTCCCTGCCAAATACCTGCTTATGGACGCAATCGGTGCGATGGCGATTATGTTGCCAGTGCTGATCCTATCCTTTCGATTAAAGAACGCACGCCAATGAAAGACTGATTTCAAACCCAAGTATCTCATTAATATGGGGCGATTTAACAGGGTATTATCGGGTATAATCCCGGACCCAACAGGGTATCATCAGCGAATAAAGAGGGTACAATCGCGTTTCGATAAATCCTCACGCATTCTTCTACGACCACTATTTCTTCACGACTTCCTGAAACCTGTTTTCGAAGCCTTCCTGAAAACCTGCTTCCCGAAAGCCTAAAATGCGTTAGATTCGGCGGCGGGTCGGGGTACCCATTCATCATGCTGGCTGTCGATAATGTTTCTGTCCAATTTGGGGCACGTTCTTTGTTTCAGGATCTCTCTTTCACGATTCGTGCCAAGGAGAGGTGGGCCTTTGCCGGTCCAAATGGAGCAGGAAAATCCACGTTGATGAAAATTATCGCCGGGATAGAGACTTGTGATAAAGGGCGTCTCATCAAAGCCAAACAGAGTACCATCGGCTACCTGCCCCAGGAGGGTGTGGAGCACAAGGGGGCGACCCTGTTTGAAGAGGCCTCCAAGGCCTTTGACGATGTGTTAAAGCTCCAAAAGGACCTCCAGGAGGTGGAGGAACTTCTCGAAGCGTGTGATCCCCAGTCAGAAAAATACGGTGATCTGCTGGAAGTATTTGGTGATATTCAACTGCGGCTTGATCACCACGATGTTGAGCGCATGAAACCCCGGATCGAAAAAGTTCTCAACGGTCTCGGCTTCAAATCCAAGGACATGGACCGCGCCTGCGAGGAATATAGCGGTGGCTGGCAGATGAGGATTGCGCTGGCCAAATTGCTGCTGCGGGAGCCAAGCGTTCTTCTGCTGGACGAACCAACCAACCACCTGGATATTGAGACGGTGCAGTGGTTGGAGCAGTGGCTGCGCGGGTATGGCGGAGCGGTGGTCCTGATTTCTCATGACCGGTCGATGCTGGATAACTTGACGAACCGGACCCTCGCCTTCGAAAATGGGCAGGTGTCGCTTTATTCCGGGAACTACTCATTTTATTTGCGAGAACGCGAAGCTCGCAAGGAGCAGCTTGAGCGGGCTTACGTCAATCAGCAGCGGGAGATCGAGCGCACCCAAAAATTGATCGACCGTTTTCGGGCCAAGGCTTCCAAGGCAAAAATGGTGCAGTCGAGGATCAAGCAGCTCGATAAAATCGAGCTGATCGAAATGGAGCAAGATGCCAGTTCCATCAAATTCCGCTTTCCCCAGCCGGTTCGCAGTGGTGAGACGGTGCTAAAGATGGAGGGCATCAACAAGTATTATGGGGATCTTCATGTCCTCAGGAATTTAAATCTCCAAATCGAACGGGGTGATCGCATCGCCATTGTCGGGGTGAACGGAGCGGGCAAATCGACCTTTTCCCGTCTGATTTCCCAGGCGGAGGTTCCGAGTTCCGGTGAAATGAAATTTGGACACAAGGTAGCGGTGTCTTATTTCTCGCAGACTCATGCGGATGAGCTGGACCCGGGCAAAACCGTCCTGGAAACCATGGAGGGTGCCGTACGGGCCGAAGCGGCTGGAAATCTGCGGAGTCTGCTGGGGGCTTTCCTTTTCCGGGGAGACGATGTTTTTAAACAGGTCAAAGTCCTCTCAGGAGGGGAGAGAGGCCGTCTCGCCCTGGCCAGAATGTTGCTGCTCCCGGCCAATTTCCTAATTCTCGATGAACCTACCAACCATCTTGACCTCCAGTCTCAGGAGGTGCTCCAGAGTGCCTTGATCGAATACGAAGGGACCTTTGTCATCGTTTCCCACAACCGATCCTTTATTGATCCCATTGTGACCAAGGTATTGGAGTTCATTCCCGGCGAAGCTCCCCGTCTCTATTATGGCAATGTCAGCGATTACCTCGAAAAAAAGGCGGCTGATATGGCCCTGGCCAGCGGAAAAACGTCTTCAGGATCCGCCAAATCGACGAGCGCCCCCAGTGGAGACTCCGGTGGCGGATCTGGAGCCAATCGCAAAGAGCAGCGCCGCCGCGAGGCTGAGGCTCGCCAGACCAAAGCCAAAAAACTCAAGCCCCTCAAAGAGGAATTCGAGAAACTTGAGGCTCAAATCAGCGGTTACGAGAGAGAGAAAGAGGCGTTAAGTAAAAAACTGATGGATCCCGAATTCTTCCGGTCCAACGCGACTGCGGCTACCGATGCAAACGCTCGCATTTCCCAGTTGGAAAAATCTTTGGAAGGGCACTTTTCCCGGTGGAGTGAGCTAAGTGAAAAAATCGAGGAACTCGAATCTGATCAGTAACTGGGAGTGCCGGCGTCCCTGGCGGCGACGTCGGGGTGTCCACCTCGATCAACATCATTTTTCGGGTAGGTTTTCATCATAAAAATCAAGTGACGACACATCCGACAAACAGCGAAAACGCGTAACTTTAATCGGTTTGAGAAAGCGCTGTTTAATCTTGAAAAAATGCCTGATTTAAAATCTGTCTGGATACTTAGTCGCGATCGCACTCTGCCACCGGGGATTCCCCCGGGGATAAAAACCGTTCTCACTGAAAAGGTTGATACCTTGTTGGGCCAATCCCTTGCCCCTTCGGTTATCATTTTTGATCCTGATGATTTGTCACCAGAAGTTCGATTGGAGGAGTTAATTCAACTCGAAGTGGCCCACCCCAATGTTCCCATCCTGGTCTGGTCGGCTCTTGAAGAACGTGAGTCGGTAATGGAACTGATACGATCAAATATCAAAGGATTCCTGCTCAAAAAAGAGTCACCCAATCGGTTCGGCGAAGCTCTCCGGGAAATCTGCCAGGGCGGAGCACCCTTTAGTGCTGAAATCAACACCATCTTATTGGAACTGGTTCACAACAAACCCACCATCGGAAATCCCTTTAATCTGAAAGATTGGGAGATCGAAGTTTTGCAGCAACTGTCGGAGGGTATGACAAAAAAAGACATCAGCAAAAAATACCACCGCAGCGTCCACACGATCGACAATCATGTCCGGATGATCTACGCCAAGATGAATGTCAACAACCTCGGTGCGGCGGTTGGCGAAGGATTCCGGGCGGGTATTATTTCTTAGCTTTGGTTTCCGGTTCAGGATTAAGGTTGAGAAAGCCTTCGCTGTCGATTACCGGGCCATAACCTACTGAAATCCATTCATCATGATCATTCTTGTCACCATCCGGGCGGGTTAAAGCTGAGTCAAACCGGAGTTGGAATTCCCCGTTTTCGGTTAGTCGGGCAGCTGTGCCAGGGAGAAATCGCCCCACCGTGCCGTGTTTTCGGCTCATCATTGTCAGGGAATTGGGGAGCGGGTTTTGCTCTGGCGGCTGGCTCATCGTAACCACCCGGCCCCGAAATGACCAGCACTTGGCGAGCGGTATTTTGATGTCCATTTCCTGCTTCTCGATTTCATGGGTATCAGCCCGTTGATCAAAGATCATTCCAATACGCAAATTGGGCAGATCAAAAACCCGATCGATATGGTTATAAAAAGCCATGTCACCTACCATGATGTTCGCATTCTCGTCCTCGGCGAGAACGCGGAGTAGTTGAGCGTCATCTCTTACCGAATAGGCCCGGCAAATCGTGCGACTTCCATTCAAAATCGGGAGCCAGAGCTGCATCAACTGCCCGACAATGGTATTCATGGGCATTTCGCTGAGAATGGTTTCCCCTTCACGAATGTAGTCAGCCGCCATGATCTGGATGGCATTCCGATAAATCTCGGTGGACGACAAAAACACCGGCTCCTGTTCCGGGTCTTCGATCAACCCAATCGCTTCCCGATGGCGGCTTCTCCGATTGATTTCGAGACGCCATTTCGTCAGCCAACCGGCCTCGATTCTCCCGAAAATCTTTTCCTGACTGAGGACAAGCCTCCCCGGGGCGGTTATTTCGGATTGAATATCGATGAAACGGCCCTCATCTCCCCGCCAGAAATCCACCAGATGAGGCATAAACGCTTTTGAGGTGATGACGGTGCGAATCCCCAGCTTCTCCATTTTTAAAGCCAGCTTCTCCACCTGATCTGGACGAAGATTAAAGGGCAGGCTCACTGGGGTTTTGCCAGAGAGAAACAATCCCAGATTGATGACTGCCGGGAAGGGCCCCGGTGGCAGCAGGATTCCGATCCTCTGCCGGGTATCTGGTGGCGAATTGATCCAGCGGCGGGCTATTGCCATTGCCATCCCCAAAAACTGAGCGCGTGTCCAGCGCCTCGGATTGGTGGAATACTCAAAACTGAAATTACGAGTTCGCTTCTTTTTTAAAGCCTCAATGACGGCGGATTCGAGACTGTTTTCGAAACTACGTCTCACCCCAAAAGCATCAACCGAGGCTGCCAGCATCCCTTCAAAAATGCGGTTCATCGATATCTTTTCTGGAGGAATTGTCTCCCCAAAACTGACCTGCACCGGGCAGCCTCCTTTCTTTGGCCATTTCTTGAAGTAGCGCCCTCTTTCAAAGGAGAAAATCGAATTCCACAAACCATCTGCATAAACCGGCACCACTGGGCAGTTCGCCCTCCGGGCAATGAGTTCGCAGCCTTTTTTCAGATCGTTGATCATGCCGTTATGGGTCAGGCCACCTTCGGGGAAAAGACAGACCACATCTCCGGCTTTTAGTGCATCGATGGTTTTGACGATCGCATCGCGCGGGCTGGAGGGGTCGATCGGGATCGCCCGGAACAACCTCATAAACCAACCAAAAGCCGGGATTTTTACATATTTATCGATCACCACGTAGCGCAACTGCCGGGGACAGGTCATGTAGTAAATAAAGGCATCGATGTAAGTGACATGGTTCGGCACCAGCAGAACACCCCCGTATGCAGGGACATTCTGTGTGCCAAGTTTCCTTACCCGGTAGATCAAATGGAACCAGGGCAACAATAAAAGGCGGAAAAACAATCGGAACAGGTAACTCATCAAATTACGGTAATAGTCATTTTCTGAGTTCTAATCAAGGTGGAAACGTTCCATGTTACCAGCGCCATGGGGATGACAAAACACAACATCTGGTGACCTGGTTTTAGTGCCATTTGTGTAAAAATCACAGAGATTACTATCGCCAGCAAACTTGTGATCGAATTTAACATCGCCGTGGCCCCGATGATCCGCCCCCTCATGGCATTTGGAGCGACATCCTGAAGGTAGGAAGTGAGAGGCACCAGGAAAAATCCGCCGAAAAACCCTATTGTCGTCATCCCGCCGTAAAATCCAATATCCCCGGAGGGAAACAGGCCCGTCGCCAGCATTCCCAGGATCAACCCCAGTCCTCCTATCGGTACCAATTTTAAATTTACACTATTGCGACTGATAAAAGAAACCAGGATACTTCCAAACATCAACCCGACTCCGATTAGCGCATAGATTTTTGAAGCCTCTTTCGCCGCGCCTCCGACATCATCCGGGTGAAGAAGACGGCCAAAGTCAAACAAAACCACCCCGACAAACGTCGCAAAGAGCCAGTAAAACGAAATCCCCAGTGCTGATCTGGCCATCGCCTGTCCCGCAAACAATTCTTTCAAATACAGGAAATGCCTCCACATAATGGATGTCTCAAAGGACGTCGAAATATGAGCAGGAGTTTTATCCACCACCAGGTTCATAAAAAGCGGCACCAAGGCCACCATTGATACTGCCAGCACAGGGATAAACGACGCGTTCCACGGCCCCCGGCCACTCTGCACGAGGTTCCCAAACCACGTTCCTCCGAAATAGATTCCCGCCAGGATCGCTAGCATCGAGAGCATTTGCAGAATGCCATTGGCAAAAGTCAACTTCCTGGATCCCACCAATTCTTTCAGGATGCCCTGTTTTGCCGGACTGAAAAAAGTTGACTGAGCGGAAAGCAGAAACAGACAGGCCACC
>JBGSJM010000314.1:0-15444 GCA_041742015.1 Verrucomicrobiales bacterium
GGTAGGGTTTATTGATCTGGAAAGCGGTGGATATTAAAGTGCCATGGGCTTTTTCATCGGGCAATTTGGAGGGAGGAGAGGGTTTCCCGCTGGGTGATGGCCAGGAGATCGTTACGGTCAAACCAAATTTCCGATTCCATCACTGTGCCGGGAGCTTCAAAACGGCCTGCCACCTTGTGTTTGGTTTTCCCAAAGGTTATGAACTGCCCGATGGCGAGTTCCTCTTCGGAAACCCCGAGTTTGCGGTGGGCCAGCCTGCCCACCATCACCTCACCCGGGCTGGGAAACGTCCCATCGAGCAGGCGCACCGTTTCGTGAACCATCAGGGAAGTTTCCAGCACGCCCCGGAGCAGACCCTGCCCAGCGCTCCCAGACGCCGTCTTGACGGGTGCCTGGTAGATGATTTCTCCGGAGACAGCGCTCTGTCCCAGGTAAGTTTTAATTCCCCGGACCGTCGTCGCAGCGATGGCCTCAACTTTGACGTTGACCTCGGAACGCTCAATGGATTCCTCCGACCCTTTCCCCATTAAAATCACATTTTTCGGCGACCCGGAGGCGGACAGAACACCGCTCATCCCCTGATTCAGAGCAGTGGCCGACATCAGCAGAAAAACCACGAGCGCGGAACCGCCGATGGTCTGGAGGAGACGACCCGGATCGCGGAACAGATTTCTCACAGCGTAAGTAAAGGGTAACATCTAAGCATTTAACGTTTGAACCAATGATTTCGAAGTCGCTTTCCAAGCGGGGTAGAGCGAGGCGAGCAGGCCGAGCGCCAGGGCAATGGTCATGGCATTGACCAGCACCGCAGCGGAGGGAGTCAGGGCCAGGGTCAGCCCTTCATTGCCCAGGGTGAAGGCTTTAAAATGAAAAAAGGACAGGGCCCCGCCGACGCCGATGAGCCCGCCAAGTAATCCCAGGAAAAGGCCCTCGATCACCACCAGCCAACTGATTTGGAGCCGGGAAAAGCCGATCGTTTGCAAAATGGCGGTTTCCTTGGCCCGGCCCCGCACAATCAACAATAGCGCATTGGCCACCAGCCCGAGCACAGCGGCGACGGCAGCGAGCCCGAGCCAGCGGGTAAAAGCGATCAACTCAATCATCTGTTTGGCGGTTTCCGCGAAAAAAGCTTTCTCCGGCCGGGTGTTGGTGGGCAGTTGATCGGCTTTAAAGGTCTGATCAATCTGAGTCGCCACGGATTCAAGCTGGGAGGCGGACTCCACCTTGACATTAAACTGAGTCACAACACCCAGGCCCACTCGCGAAGCCTGTTGGAGAAAGGGCAGATGAACGTATGCGACGTTGTTATCCTGGGGCGAGTCTGATTCTATAATCGCTGCGATACTGACATTCACTCCGACGGCTTCAAACTTGTCGCCGACTGCCAGGCCGCGTCTTTTGGCGAACTGATTGCCGAGCAGGGCCGCATCCCCCCGTGCGGTGAAGGCCTCATACGAGCCGGAAACAATTTTTAAATCAGGGTTGTATTTGCGCAGATCTTCCGGCGGGATCCCCCGGAAAGTAATAACATCCAGGGAGGCACCACAGTTGTTGACCGTGATTTGAATCGGAATCACCTCACGCACCCCGGGGATTTTCTCGATGGTGGTTCGGTAATGCTCTGGGAGCCGGGATGTGGCCGGGCAAAAGCGGTTTTCCCGGTAGACTACCAGGGTAGTGTCATCCGCTTTGATCTGGGTCGCCACCGCCAGGGAGTGCTGCATGGTCTCCACCGCCGCGTAGAGAAACATGCCCGCCGCCACCCCGAGCAGGGTCATGGAAGTTCTGAGCTTGTTTCGAAACAGGTTTTTGAGCGCCAGTGAGATAAATTTCATTCGTCGATTAGCTTTCCTTTTTCGAGATGCAGGGTGCGGTGTGCGGCCTGGGCTGCTTTGGGATCGTGCGTAACCATGACCACGGTTTTGCCGTGTTCGGTGGTCAGGGTGTTGAGGATGCTGAGAATCGAGTCGGCAGATCCCCGGTCCAGGTCTCCGGTCGGTTCGTCAGCCACGAGTAATCCCGGATCATGGACGATGGCCCGGGCGATGGCGACGCGTTGTTCCTGCCCACCGGAAAGCTCGGTGGGGCGGTGGCTGGCCCGGTCACCGAGCGCGACCAGATCCAGCGCGGCATTGACCCGCTCCCGGCGCTGGGCTTTGGAAAGTTTGGTAAGCAGCAGGGGCAGTTCCACATTTTCAAAAGCGGTTAAAATCGGGATCAAATGATAAAGCTGAAAAATATAACCGACGTGGTTGGCCCGCCAGCGCGCCAGTTGCCCCCGGCTGAGTTGGCGAATGTCACGCCCGTCGATTTCCAAAACCCCATCACTAGGTGAGTCAATCCCGGCGATGAGATTGAGCAAAGTGGTTTTCCCGGAGCCAGAAGGCCCCATCAGAGCCAGAAACTCACCCCGTGGCACATCCAGCGACAAATTTTCCAACGGCGTAATGGAGGTTTTGCCCTTTTGATAGGATTTGGTCAGGTTTTTGATGTGGATGAACACTTCGCTCATGGGATGATTTTGATTTTTGCCCCCGGCCTGAGTTTGTCATGAGGCGGGAGGATCACGTCTTCACCAGACTTTAATCCGCTGGTGGCTAATTGGTGATTTTCCCGTTTTTCCGCGCCCAAAGTGATCTGGCGGATTTCCGCCTCATCATCTGGCGTCACCACCCAGACCTGATCGGAATTAAAAACCGCCGCCACCGGAACATAAATGGCCAGGCGCCCGCTCATTTCTCCCATTCCTCCCATAACCTCGGCCTCGGGTCGGAGAAGGGCGAAAAATTTCCCCCGCACCAGCATCTGCGGACGAAGCCGGGCATCTGGATTTTGGATGGAGACTTTCACCTGCAAAGTGTTGCGTTGCAGATCAGCCTCCCCGGTGATGCGGGTGACGAGCCCTTTTAAGGTGAGATCAATCAAGACATCGGTCGTCATCTCCACCGGCTGACCTACGGAAAGAGAGCCAGCTTCATTAAGCGGCACATCGATGCGGGCCTGAAGCTTTTGTGGGTCAAACAACTCCACGATCAATGCCGATTTTGGGTCATCCATTTCAATGAGACGTTTGCGCCCCGGAGCCACATGCAGCAAAGATACCATCCCATCCATGGGCGAGGTGATGACATGCCGGGATAAAGCCAGTTTGGTTCGCGCCACCGCCACTTCCGCTTCCCGCAGGGTACTACGCCGCGTCGCGATCTCCCGTCGGACCATCTCAATTTCCGCATCGATTTCCAGGACCGTGCTGGAGGCTTGTTTGATTTTGGCCTCCTGCTGCTCGATACCCAGCCTGGCCGCCGTCACCTCCACACTGGGGACACTGCCTTGGGGCAGGGATTTGAGTCGATTAAACCGGTCCTGCAATTCCGCTAGTTTGCCCATTTCAGACTCGATATTGCCTTTCTGGCCCAGTTTGCGGGCTTCGAGAACCGGTATCCGCGATAAACTGCTCTCAATCTCTGCCTGTATGGTCTCTGCCCTGGTCAGGCTTGCTTCCAGGTCCAGGGTGGCATCAGCATCGATTAATTTAGCCAGTTTTTGTCCCTTGGCGACTTGTGCCCCTTCCAGCACATACACCTCCTCAACTATCCCACTCACCAGTGAAGAAACCGAGATCGCAAACGGGTCCGGCTCCACCCAGCCCGTTGCCGAAAAAAGTAGATTGGGCTTTAGTAGCCCAATATTGACAGTTTGGGAGGCGTTTTCTAACAAAGCAGCGGGCTCACTGCGGGCTTCCCGGCGCAGGGTAATCACTGGTGCCACCTTCACCAGTACCCTGGGCAATAGTCGCGAACCGAAAAGCAAGCCAAAGACCATCGCAAACCCCAGCAACAGTCCCAAAGGAAGCAACATATCCCCAAACCGATTGCTGCGGTGCTTCTTTTGATTCTGGTTCTGGTCAGATAAACCTTTTAAAAAAGCACTTTTGTCTGAGGCTGACATCTGGTTCTTAGACTCTTATAAATTTTGGCAATTTTTTACATTTGCTTTGTTCCATTAATTAGGAACCAGAAACCAAGACTCCTTAACCTTGATACAGAGAGCAACTGGCGTCAAGAACATCTCTTAATATTCAAGATGTCTTAACTAATCTACCTGTTCCATGACTTAAGGATCCGGTTTGGTTTATCAGGCTAATACCCCGGCCCAGTTAAACTCCCTCATTTTTTTATTTCTCGACCAGCAAGTTGCTCACTTTTTCTCTTTGATGGTTTGTCTGGCCTATCGTTTAATTTTGCTTGATATACCGGATACACAATTTTCCGCCACAAGCTCGAACCGACCTTGAAGCAGGATGCCGTCACCACGCGATGCGGCTCCGTCACCACGCGATCCGACTCCGTCACCACGCGTTCCGTTTCCTCCAAGACGCGTTCCGTTTCCCCCAAGACGCGTTCCGTTTCCCCCAAGACCCGTCCCGTTTCCCCGAGACCCGTCCCGATTTTGTGCACCTGAAGGTCTGTGGAAGATTTTTGAAACCACCCCTTCGAGCACCAAACCGCATCCGCATCGGGTTGGAAAGAGCCGGAGGCTCGATATCCAATAGCCGGAGGCGCCAGCGAGCCTCCGCGAGCCAGCCTCCGGTTCCCAATCCCCCGGCAACTAGCTCCGGCAGGAGCGATACCACCAGGCAACCCCTTTGGCCTGGTTCCCTTTGTAGCGGAATTTGCAAAAAATTCCGATGTGGGAAAAAGATGCCCAGTGGAAGCCCTCTAGGCACACGCAAGGGACTATCTGCCGGGTTCATACATACTCACATCACCTGACGGCGTCTTTTTCTTTTCCCAAATACTTCCCGTCTTTCCCGTCGGAAATTCCAATGGATAGTCTTTCACTGCTTTACGCTTTACGCTTTACCGCTTATGGAGGATGAACCCCGCTTCGCACCCAGATTTTGCGGGCCTCGACCTGGAGGATGTCATTCATCTTGAGTGCTTCGATGGCCGCCCTGCCAACCGGCGTCACACCTATGATCACGCACCCGGAGTTGCCCCATCGGAAATGATCAGTCCATGGTTGAGTTCTAGGGTTAAAGAGTTCGACAATTTGACCAGTCTCTGGATCCTTTAGGATTTGGCGGTCTGATTTCCTTCCATTAGGTGATCGGCAGGATCAATCCCCGATCTTTCAAAATCAGCCGAGCCCAACTCTTTTTCAGTGTCATCTCGTTGCCAGCGGTGATCAGTTGATTGAGCCTTTCTTCATCTTCGCCTGACAGGCCATTAATCCCCCGTTTTTTAATCAACTTTTCCATTTCTTCCTGGCAATCAATAGACAGGTAACCTGTGGCGAGTGATTTTAATTCGTCGTCCCCCTTTTGGCGAAGCGACCAAAGCTCCATTCGGAGTGGCTCCGGCAGTTCGGGAGAGATGTCGGGAAGGAAGTTCTCCAAAGTCTTTGAAACGTATTCCGCGGGCGAGCAGTTGGCGGCTTCGGTCCATTTCTGGAGCCTTTCAAAAAGGGCGTCAGGAATTTCAATGGTGATGGAGTGACTCATTGTTGATGTCTTGATGTTAGTCCCCATTTGGGACAAAAGCAAACCCGTGCGCTGAAAGCGGGGACGGCTGGGGCGCTGAAAGCGGGGAACAGCTATTTGCAGTCACGGATTTGGATTATCAACATACACTGATATTCCATGGTTCATTGAAAATAACTGGTCTGGCCCCACTTTTTCACGCCGGTCTGGCCCCACTTTTTCACGCCAATTTGACATTCGGCAACTCGGCAAAAGTCGCACCCGGAGGAGGTATCAATCCGCAGGGGGAACCACCTGGGTGATTACCTGTGAGGCGGACCGGTCCCAAGCCGTCGCCGAGAAGTATGCCGCGGCCTGGAGGGCGAGGGGATTTTCGGGGGCTTTCGTGGTGCATAAGTCGCAGTACAATTCCCTTACCGGAGACAAGAACTGGTGGGTGGTCTGCCCGGGATCGGGCAGCTACAACGCGATGAGAAACCTCCTTCCGCAAGTCAAAGGGTATTACGCGGACGCCTACGGGATCAAAGCCGATCAGTCGTCGAATAGGGAAATTTTTGAGTGAGCCTTCAATCCAATCAATCAGGGTGGATTCACAGGGTTCTTGGGGACAGACTACGGCATCGGCGCTGCACTCGTGAAGAAACAGGTTACAAAATCGTCAAAGGACGGTTTGTTTTTTCCCGAGTAATTTCCCTTCGAGTCTAAAACCATGAGTTTCCACATTTCCCGCTCCCTTCCTGAAAAGCTGAAACCGCTGGCTGATCTCGCGTTTGACCTGCGCTGGACTGGGAGCCAGACCGCGTCACGCATCTGGCATCGCCTGGATCCTGATATGTGGGAGCGCACTCGCAACCCGGTGGCGCTGCTGATGAATGTGCATGACGACCGACTCCAGGAGGCTGCGTGTGATGCGGAGTTGCTCGGGGGCCTTCAACTGTGGCTGGAGCGGGTGGCGCGTCATGATTCCGAGCCGGCCTGGTTCGAACTCCGGCATGGAAGAGAAGCGATGGGCCCGGTGGCCTACTTCAGCATGGAGTTCGGCTTGTCCGAGGCGCTGCCGATTTACTCGGGAGGCCTCGGCATGCTGGCGGGGGATCATTTGAAAAGCGCCAGCAGCCAGGGATTGCCGCTGACTGGCATCGGCCTGCTTTACCAGCAGGGGTATTTTCGCCAATTTATCACGGAAGACGGAACCCAGGAGGTGCTGCATCCATACAATGAACCCAGCAGCCTGCCGGTGCGCCCGGTGTATGGCGAGGACGGCCACTGGCTGCGGGTGCGCCTGCCGCTTCCGGGCCGTATCTTGATGGTGCGGCTATGGGAGGCGAGGGTGGGCCGGGTGCGGCTTCTCTTGCTCGATAGCAACGACCCGATGAACAGCCCGCAGGACCGCGCCATCACCGCGCAGTTATATAATGCCGACCGCAAAACACGCCTCCTCCAGGAGTTGGTGCTTGGCGTCGGCGGCTGGCAGGCGCTGGAAAAGCTCAGCATCGAGCCGGACGTGTGCCATTTGAATGAAGGTCATGCCGCCTTCGCCGTGGTGGCTCGTGCGGCGGCTTTCGCAAAGCGCGAGAGCGTGCCGTTTGCCACAGCGCTATGGGCCACCCGAGCCGGAAATGTCTTCACCACGCACACTCCCGTCTCGGCGGCATTTGATCGGTTTGATGCTTCGCTCATTGCCCAATACACCGCCCCTCTCGCGCATGAGGCGGACATCGCCATGGACGAACTGCTGAGGTTTGGGCAGGAGCCTGACAGCGGGCTGTTCAACATGGCCTTTCTCGCCATGCGAGGCTGCGGACACGTCAACGGAGTCAGCCGACTCCACGGCGAAGTGAGCCGGATGCTCTTCGCATCCCTGTTTCCGGGGCGACCTTTTGCCGAGGTGCCGGTGTCGCACATCACAAATGGTGTGCATGTGCCGACCTGGGATTCGAGCGCAGCGAACACCTTTTGGCGGCGCGCCTGGCCGGAAAGCTGGTCGCGGAACCTGGACGCGGCGGCCGTCGCGCTGGAAACACAACCGGATGAGGAAGTATGGGCCTTCCGCAATGCCGCACGCACCGCACTGGTAGAGTTTGTGCGCGAGCGCCTGGCACGTCGTTACCGCGAGCGCCACGCCACGGAGGATTCAGCCCCAGGCAATGCAGTGCTCGATCCCAAGGCGCTGATCATCGGCTTCGCGCGCCGCTTCACCAGCTACAAGCGCCCCGGTTTGCTGTTTTATGATGCAAACCGGCTCGCCCGGCTGCTGGGTAATTCTGATCGTCCCGTGCAGTTGCTCATCGCAGGAAAGGCACATCCCAACGACTACGCAGGCGCGGACATGGTGCGCGAGGTGGTTCGTTTCTGCCAGCGCGACGATGTGTCATCCAGTGCGGTTTTCCTCGAAGACTACGACATGACTGTGGCCGAATACCTCACCGGCGGCGTGGATGTATGGCTGAATAATCCGGCGAGGCCCATGGAGGCCTGTGGCACCAGCGGCATGAAGACCCTGGTGAACGGCGGCTTGAACCTTTCCACGCTCGACGGCTGGTGGGACGAGGCCTTTGACCCAGAGGTCGGGTGGGCCTTCGGGGGCCGCGAGAATGATGACATCGCAAACGTCGCTGCCGACGCGGAAAGTCTCTACCGCATCCTGGAAGAGGAAGTCATTCCCGAATTCTACCAGCGTGATGAGCACGGCCTGCCACGGCGCTGGATTCAGCGCGTCCGTGCCAGCATGACGCGCCTGACGCCACGATTCAGCAGCGACGGCATGGTGCGCGAGTACGTGGAGAAAGCCTACCTCCCCGCGATGCGCCAGCATCGCAGTCGCACCGCCATGGGAGCGTCGCTGGCAAAATCCCTCGAAGTCTGGAACACCACCATACTGCACGCCTGGAAAGACGTTCAGTTCGGCAGCCTTGAGGCACAGCATTCCGAAGACTGCTGGCGCTTCGAGGTCCAGGTGCGCCTAGGCACCCTCATGCCAGGGGATGTGGCCGTGGAGTTATACGCCGAGGATCCTGCCACCGGTCAACCCAGCATGATCCCCATGCAAATTGCCCATCCGCCGTCGCATCCCACCGAATTCGGCGTGTATGTGGCGGAGGCTCCCGCTGATCGGCCGCAGGAACACTTCACGCCACGGGTGCAGGCCTTGCACCCGGACATCGTCAACCCACTGGAGGCTCCTTTCATCCTCTGGCAATCATAAGGCCGAGTGCCAAGCAGCCAGATTTGTGGCGATTTTGTCATCAAATAGATGGGACGGGAACCCCCTGCGGCAATACGCTTGTTTCATGAGCATTGATGAGGAAAAAAAGAAATTGTTCTTGGATCCCGAGATAGACAAGGTCGAGGTTGAAAAACACATCATCAAAAGAATCGAGGAACTGATGCCCGACTCCGATCACGAAGAAGTGGTGCGCGCTGTGGAAGTCGAGTACGAGGAACTGCTCGCAAACGCAAAAGTTAAGATTCACCTTCCCACTTTGGTCGAGAAACTGGCAAGGGAGGATGTGCGCAATCATATTCCACCCGGCCACCACAACGAGTAAATCATTTCCATTGAACAGGGTACAGTGACTAATTGTACCCTGTTCAATGAGCCTTTCCCCTCGTAACCACTAAATCCGCCATGGCGACAGAAAAGTCTGAAATGCGCGCGCTGATCGCGGAACTTCGTGAAGTGGACGAGTGTTCGGCCCGGCTCAGGGATACTTTCCATTCGGAAATCGAACAGGCTCACCCCGATTTCCGCAATAGCACCATTAATTTCATTGATTACCTGGCGCTGCGCAGCCGGAACAACAGTGAACTTCAGAGGAGGCTGGCCCGGCTGGGGCTTTCGTCGCTGGGGCGGTGTGAATCCCACACCCGAGCTTCACTCGTTGCGGTGATCCGAATTCTCTCCCGGCTTTCCGGTCAGCCCGAACCAGAACTGGAACCCCCTGCGGTGAAAGACCTGGACGAAGGTCAAAACCTCCTCCTACGGAATGCCGAACGACTTTTTGGCCCCGTTCCACGATCCCGGTCGACGCGGATCATGGTTACCCTCCCGGGCGAGGCGGCTGATGATTTTGGGCTGGTCCGGGATCTGGTGGAAGCAGGGATGAACTGCGCACGGATCAATTGCGCCCACGACGACGCGGAAGTGTGGAAAAAACTGGTCGGCAACGTCCGCGCAGCGGCCCACGAACTCCAGCACGAATGCCGCATCCTCATGGACCTGGGTGGCCCGAAACTCCGTACCGGTCGTTTTGCCGAAGGCCCGGCAGTCATTTCCTGGAAAGTGGGCAAGGATGCCCGGGGCAACGTCATTCGTCCCGCCCGGCTCGCTCTCTGCGCCTCTTCGGCTCCCACGCCGATTTCCGCTGTTGATGCGGTCATCCCCCTTCATACGCCGCGCCCCAAGCACCTTAGCAGGGGCCAGTTGATCCGGTTTCAGGACATTCGCGGCAAGGAACGCAGTCTTGAGGTGACGGATACCGATCCAGACCGGGAAATCGTGTTCGCGACCGCCGTGCAGAAAGCCTACCTGGAACCGGGGACGAAACTGACTTGGAAGGAAAAAGGCCGGGACAAGAGCGAAAAAGTAGCCGACTTCGCGGGAGAACCAGTTCGGATTCCCCTGAAAGCCGGCGATTTCGTCGTCCTGACCGACAATTCCCAACCGGGTTGTCCGGCGGTGATCGACGAGCAGGATGGCACGCTGCTCCGTCACGCGCGGGTCGCCTGCACCCTGCCAGAGATTTTTCCCCACCTCAAACCGGGTGAACGAATCAAGTTTGACGATGGGAAAATAAGCGGAGTGATCCGGGAAATCGAGAACGGCGAAGTCCTCGTGGAGATCACCCACCCCCTTGATATCCCGACCCGGCTCGGTGAGGACAAGGGCATCAATTTTCCCGACAGCTTATTCCCAATCAGTGGCTTGGTGGAAAAAGATCTGGAGGATCTCGACACGGTGGTGACCCTCGCGGACATGGTGGCTCTTTCATTTGTCAAGGAAGCCGACGACATCAGACAACTGCGGGAGGAACTCGAAAAGCGCGATGCCGCAGCCCTGGGCATCATCCTGAAAATCGAAACCCGGCGCGGCTTCGAAAACCTTCCCCAGTTGCTCCTCGCCGCCTTTTCCTCGCCCGGCCTCGGGGTGATGATCGCCCGCGGCGACCTCGGAGTGGAATGCGGATGGGAGCGGATGGCCGAACTGCAGGAAGAAATCCTCTGGCTCTGCGAAGCCGCCCACGTCCCGGTGATCTGGGCGACCCAGGTGCTGGAAAGTCTCGCCAAAACAGGCCTTCCCGCCCGAGGGGAAATCACTGATGCCGCGATGTCGCAGCGCGCAGAGTGCGTGATGCTCAACAAAGGGCCCCATATTCTGGAAACCGTGCGGATGCTCAATGAGATCCTCATGCGGATGGACCGGCACCAGTTCAAAAAAACGCCGATGCTGAACAGCCTCCGCGTCTCGGACGTGAAACCGGACGGGAAAGCCTGACCCGGAAGCAGGCGTGAGTTTCATCCGATTGGACTGCTGGCACCCGTCAAGCGGGTGATCGAACCCTGTTGAGTCGCTGACTGTACCCTTATACTTTGAAATGAGCGATAATTGGGTTGTCCCCATTTGCGGAATTCTTTTACAGGCAGAATCTTGTTTTGCAAGGAGTCTTGTTTTATCTTACTCATCATCTTAATCATAATCTTAGTCTTAATCCATTTGCGCCGGGCTTGGGCAATTGATTAAGAGTCAGATTTTGATGATGAGTAAGATTTTGAACTACCTCGATCAGTACCGGGACAAAACCGCCGTAATGCGCCTGGCCGAATCCATCCGGCGGAATACGACACGCCCCTGGACGATCATGGAGGTGTGCGGCGGGCAGACTCATGCCATCGTCCGCTTTGGGATCGATTCCCTGCTGCCCGGGGCTATCACCCTGGTCCACGGGCCTGGCTGTCCGGTTTGCGTAACCCCGGTGGAATTGATCGACACAGCCATCGCCATTGCAAAACGGCCCGGGGTCATCCTCTGTTCCTTTGGGGACATGCTGCGGGTTCCGGGCAGTCGCGAGGATCTTTTTTCCGCCAAATCCGCCGGAGGGGATGTCCGCATGATCTATTCCCCGCTGGACGCACTGCGCCTCGCCCGGGAAAATCCCTGCCGGGAGGTGGTCTTTTTCGCGGTTGGCTTTGAGACGACGGCTCCGGCCAATGCCATGGCCGTCTTCCAGGCTCGCGAGCAGAAAATTGAAAACTTCTCGGTGCTGGTCTCCCATGTCCTGGTGCCGCCAGCGATGGAGGCGCTGCTCGCTTCTCCAGACAACCAGGTCCAGGGATTTCTTGCCGCTGGTCACGTCTGCGCGGTGATGGGTTACGAAGAGTATTTCCCGATTGCCAAAGAATATCGAGTGCCCATCGTAGTGACTGGTTTTGAACCCGTTGATATTCTCCAGGGAATCGACCTGTGCGTGCGGCAGCTTGAGGAAGGCCGTGCCGAAGTCGAAAACCAGTATACTCGGTCGGTGAGACGGGAGGGCAATCCCCCGGCCCGGATGATCATGGAAAAAGTATTACGCGTGGTGGACAGGCACTGGCGCGGCATCGGCGAAATTCCCGCCAGCGGGCTGGGCATGGCATCGGAATTCTCTGATTTTGACGCGTCCCTTCGCTTCCCGACCACCGCCAGCGAGACTGAACCGGACACCGGCTGCATCAGCGGCCTGATCCTGAGGGGCCTCAAAAAACCGCCGGAGTGCCCTCATTTTGGAACCCGTTGCACCCAGGAGCACCCCCTGGGAGCCACCATGGTTTCGAATGAAGGAGCCTGCGCCGCTTATTTCCGCTACCGGTCGGGTAGCTAAATTGGTGACATGAAAATCACAAAATCCGCCAAGCCAAAGTCGCCAGCAACACTCAGAGTTAGCGCGACTATGAATGTCACTTGTCCGGTTCCGCTCTTCACCTCTCCCACCATTCAGTTGGGGCACGGCAGCGGTGGCTTGATGATGCATCATCTCCTCGCGGAGATGGTATTCCCTGCTTTTGCCAATCCCAGACTCGCCCAGAATCACGATGGCGCGGTCTTTTCGGTCGGGAATTCCCGCCTCGCTTTTACGACCGATTCCTACGTGGTCAAGCCGCTCTTTTTCCCGGGAGGAAACATCGGTTCCCTGGCAGTCAACGGAACCGTCAATGATCTGGCCATGTGCGGGGCTCGGCCCCTCGCACTGAGTTGCGGCTTTATCATCGAGGAGGGGTTTCCCTCGGCGGATCTCAAGCGGGTTATTGAGTCGATGAAAAACGCGGCTCGACTCGCCGGGGTGGAGATCGTGACCGGAGATACGAAGGTGGTCGACCGCGGTCATGGAGACGGCATTTTCATCAACACCTCGGGAATCGGGCTCATCGAGGGCGACTGGGAAATCTCGCCACGGGCAGTTGAGCCGGGCGACGCCATCCTGTTGAGCGGGGACCTGGGCCGCCACGGCATCGCGATCCTGGCGGAGCGGGAGGGACTGGAATTTGAAACCACCATCGAGAGCGACTGCCAGCCACTTCACGAAGTGGTCGCGGCCCTGCTCCAGGCGGGACTCCCGGTTCACTGCCTCCGCGACCTGACCCGGGGAGGGCTCGCCACCGCAGTGAAGGAAATCGCCAATGATTCGGGATATGGGATTCGGCTCGATGAAACCGCCATTCCAGTTTCGGACACAGTGCGCGGTGCCTGCGAATTGCTCGGGCTCGATCCTCTCTACGTCGCCAACGAAGGTACCATGATCGCGATTGTCCCTGGAGAAAGAGCCGAAGAGGCCCTCGCGGCGATGCGCAGTGTCCCGGAGGCCGCCAACAGTGTCAAAATCGGCGAGGTCTTGCCAGAAACCAATCGGCGGGTAATGTTGAAATTGTCACTTGGCACCGAACGCATTCTCGACATGCTGGCGGGGGAACAATTGCCGCGAATATGCTGAAGTCATATGGAACCACGCATCTTGAGTCGAACGGATTTTGGAGAGCTTTTCCGCGTTTTGCAGGACCGCGGCTTTCAGGTCGTCGGGCCCACGGTTGCGGATGGGGCCATCATCTACGACGAATTGGAGGGCGTGGACAATCTGCCCATCGGCTGGACCGATCAGCAGGAGGCGGGGCACTATCGACTCCTCCGCCGTGGTGACGAGGCTCTCTTTGGTTATGTGGTCGGGCCACAGTCCTGGAAAAAATATCTCCACCCACCTCATGTAAAACTTTTTGGCTCGCACCGGGAAAGCGAGGGCAAACTGGTCTTTGATCCGGGGGAGGAGGAGCCTCCGCGCCTGGCCTTCCTCGGGATTCGCTCCTGCGAGTTGCATGCCATCGCCATCCAGGACCGGGTCTTTCTCGGCAGTGGATTCACCGATGCGATTTACGAAAAGCGACGGAAGGGCATTTTCACGGTCGCGGTCAACTGCGGCCAGGCCGGGGGGACCTGTTTCTGCGTCTCGATGAATACCGGACCAAAAGTGAAGGAGGAAAGCCAGCACGACCTCGCCCTGACCGAAATCCTCGAGCCAGACCACCACTTCGTCCTCACCGCCGGAAGCCAGGCGGGGCGGGAGGTCCTTGCTTCACTGCCCACCCGGCCCGCCGGGGCCGAAGAAATCCAGACCGCCCGGGATCTCGTGGCAAAAACGGCCAGTCAGATGGGCCGCAGCATGGATGCCAGCGACGTCAAAACCCTGCTTTACCAAAACCTGGAACACGGTCGCTGGGACCACGTTGCGGAACGCTGCCTGACCTGCGCCAACTGCACCATGGTCTGTCCCACCTGCTTTTGCACCACGGTGGAGGATGTGACCGACCTGACCGGGGAAAATGCCGAACGCTGGCGGCGCTGGGATTCCTGTTTCACCATGGATTTCAGCTACATTCACGGCGGCGGGGTCCGCCAGTCCGCCAAATCGCGTTATCGACAGTGGCTCACCCACAAGCTGGCCACCTGGCAGGATCAGTTCGGGTCGTCGGGTTGCGTGGGCTGCGGCCGCTGCATCGCCTGGTGCCCCGTGGGCATCGACATCACCGAAGAAATTGCCGCGATCCGCAGCAACCCATCCAATCAAACCAATTCAACCAATGGAGACACATAATCTGGGAACCATCCTCAAAAAACATTCCTTTTTTGCCGGACTCGACGACGAAACCATTGAGCTGGTCGCCGGGTGCGCCAAAAACGTCCGCTTTCCGGCGGGGGCGTTTATTGCCCGCCAGTGCGACCCGGCTGATGAATTTTTCCTCATCCGCGAAGGGCGTGCCGCCATCTGTTGTCCGATTCCACAGGGAGGCAGCGTCGCCATTGAGACGGTCGACGACGATGACATCGTCGGCTGGTCCTGGCTGTTGCCACCCTATGAGTGGCAGTTCGACGTTACGGCGCAAACTCCGGTGCGGGCTCTCTCGATGAATGGAAAATGCCTGCGGGACAAATGCGACAACGACCCGAAGCTGGGTTACGAGCTGATGAAGCGCTTTTCGTCCATCATGGTGCGCCGCCTCGCCGCAACCCGCCTGCAGTTGCTTGACGTCTATGGAAATGGTGTAAAATCAAAGAAATGATTCCCCAGCCGCCACCATCCTTTTTTCCCACCGCGAACCCGATGCTGCCGGAGTGCTGGCGGGTCGCTGAAAACCGCCGGGAGACCCACGACACTTTCACCCTGCGCCTCCAGCCTCCAGCCTCCAGCCTAAAGTCTGAAGCCTGGTTTCTCCCCGGCCAGTTCAACATGCTTTACGCCTTTGGCACCGGAGAAAGCGCCATTTCCATCAGCGGAGATCCCGCTGCTCCCACGGAACTCATCCACACCATCCGCCGCGTGGGGACGGTGACGGAGGCACTTGCCCGGCTGGAGCCGGGCGATTCCCTCGGCGTCCGGGGGCCTTTTGGCAGCGCCTGGCCGGTGGAGGCGATGCGCGGGCATGACGTGGTTTTCCTGGCC
>JBGSJM010000315.1:0-8038 GCA_041742015.1 Verrucomicrobiales bacterium
CATGGCCGGGAGTCGATGTGGTCGCCAACGTCTTGGAAGGGCTGCCTTTCCCGGATGACGCCTTTGATTTCATTGTCAGCATCCATGTGCTACCCGAGATTCCCTATTGCGATCTTGATGCAACTCTCCGGGAGTTGTATCGCATATTAAAACCAGGCGGCACCCTGCGCCTTTCACTACCTGACATGGAGAAGGCCGTGGCGGCCTGGCAGAACAAGGATATCGACTACTTCTTTTTGATCGGCGACGACAAAATCCGCAGCCTGTCCGGCAAGATGATTGTTCAGCTATTGTGGTATGGGGTGTCACGGAGCTTGTTTACCTTCGAGTTTATGGAAGAGATGCTGGCTCGAAATGGTTTTACCAACCTACAGTGCTGCAACTATAGGGAAACCAAAAGCCGCCACCTGACAATCACTGATCTGGATGATCGTGAACTGGAAAGCTTTTTCGTGGAGGGGAGCAAGCCCATCGCAACCCCACTCCCTACCAGCATGTCATCTACTTCTTCATTTACACCTTCAAATTCATAGTATCCATGCCATCCGCACACAAAGCCACTATTACCCTTTGCATGATCGTCAAAAACGAGGAGGCAAACCTGGAAGACTGTCTGCGGCCAATTGCCCACCTGTTTGACGAAATTGTGATTGTTGATACCGGATCAACTGATCGCACTAGAGAGATCGCTCACCAGTTTACTGACATTGTCCCAGATTTTCCCTGGTGCGATGATTTTTCAGCGGCCCGGAATGAAAGTTTGCGGTATGCACAGGGAGATTGGATTTTCTGGCTTGATGCAGATGACCGGATTCCCGATCACCAGGTCAAAAAACTGGCCCAACTCTTGAAGGGCCTGGGACACGCAAAACATGCATATCGAATGACTACGGTCTGTCGGTCACAATATGAATGTGATGGAGTGAAGTACCTTTCCCATTTCCGGTTGTTTCGCCGGGATCCCAGGCTCCAGTGGCAGGGCAGAGTCCATGAGCAAATCCGCCCGGAATTTCGAGACTTGGGATTTGAAGTTCGCACCCATCCCCTCAGGATTGAGCATGGGGGATACGCGGATGGACCACTCAATCTAAAAAAAGCTCAGCGTGATATTCGCCTGTTGCGTCTTGATTTCGCCACCGACCCGGAAGACCCCGGCACCATTCTTCATCTGGCGATGGCTTACGCCCGGGTTTCGAATTATCCGGAAGCCCGGAATCACTTGCAGACTCTGATTCAACGTGAAACGCCCCGGCAGCAGGAATGGCTGAGCCGGGCCTATGAAATTTTGATAGAGATCTCCCTGAAAATGGGTGATTTGAAGGGAGCCCTCGCTGTCTCAGAGAGAGCCATGGTAGCTTTTCCCTTCGAGATTTCCCTCTTGTATATGCGAGCCCAGGTCCTTTTCGAAATCGATGAATTTAATACCTGTGCCGATCTTTTGCAGCACATCCGCAAACTTCCCAGTCCCCGCGCTTTTCATGGAGGAACTGGGCAGATCCAGAGCAAATGGGTGCCCATACTCCTGGCGGATTGCTGGCGCCACCTGGGTAAATACAAGCAGGCCATCGAGCTTTTGGAACGCGCCATCGTCAAGCATTCCAACGAAGTTCGAATGTTGTACGCCCTGGGCTGTTGTTATCTGGCATCCGGGCAACGAAAATCTCTACAAGTTCTTCGAAAGAAGATGGAACCCGTACCCCAGGGTGATGTTTTTTCGATGTTACTATACATTCAAGACCGTCTCCACCATGGGGAACTGGAAAAACTGGATGAATGGTTCGAGAAACTGATCCAACTGGCTCCATTAATGCCCTACCCCAGGTTGCTGCGGGTGGAATATCTCCGGCAGACCAATGTAAAACTGGTCGACTACCTAGCTGCATGTCGCGATGCTTTAAGACTCAGCCCCAACCACCCCATTCTCCGTGAGCAGATCGGAAAAATCGAAACCATTTTGGCCCAGCACGCTACTGCTGATACCACGGCTAACCTGCGGTGAGACCCGGTCCTGGCAGGAAAAAGGGTGTCAGCCAAATTTCTGTTAACTCCGATATTTTCTGTTGAACTTTGGACTCTGGGGGGGAAGATGACTCGACGAACTTCGAGCGAGAAAACACAAGCTTTGATCGATAGCGACATTTCATTCGAGCCTAGCCGATCTGCCCCAATGAGGGTTATCGCGATTTTCATGGTCATGTTACCTGTGTGGAGTGGGCGAAGCGGCGAAGTCTTACACAATGGAATCGTGCTCCCGGAGGTGTGGCCGCCACGCGTGGCGTCCTTTGCCCGAGAACTGCCGATTGATCCGCCCTGGCTGATGCATCCGCCGGCCATCATCCCGGTGGACTTGGGGCGGCAGCTTTTCGTGGATGACTTCCTTATCGCTGAAAACTCGCTGGAACGAACCTTTCATCAACCGGAGTGGCATCCTGGAAACCCGATACTGAGGCCTGAAACGCCCGCCGAACACCACAGGAACCGAAATTTGCCCTTTGCCGCACCTTTCAGTGATGGGGTGTGGTTCGATCCGGTGGAGAAGATCTTTAAAATGTGGTATCTGGCAGGGACCGCCGTTTTGACCGGGTATGCCACTTCGATTGATGGAGTGAAATGGGAGCGTCCGGACCTGAATCTCTCCCGTTTTGGCTCAAATATACTCAATATTGAACCCGTGCAGCGGGACTCCTCAACGGTGTGGATGGATCTGGAGGAACCGGACCCTCAGCGCCGCTACAAAATGATGTATTATCGCGCGGGACTGATCATGCGGGTGTCTCCAGATGGGCTGCGCTGGAGCGAATCCCTCGGGGCACCGGGTGGGTCAGGGGACCGTAGCACCTTTTACCGGGATCCTTTTCGCCGGGTCTGGGTTTATAGCATTCGGGGCAGCGAAGGGGAGGTGGGACGCTGTCGTTTTTACGGAGAGAGTGAGCGTTTTGGAGAGCCTCTGTGGGGGAGCTTTCGGGAGTTGCCCCGATGGGCCTGCGCTGATGCCCTGGACCGGGTAAAGGACGTGCCCTACGCTGAGAAGCTGCCTGATCTCTACAACCTTGACGCGGTGGGCTATGAGAGCCTCATGCTCGGCCTCTTCGTTATCCATGCTCGGGTGGCAGAGGGGGCACGTCCCAAAATCAACTATGTTACCCTGGGCTATAGTCGGGATGGCTTCCACTGGCATCGTCCGGATCGGCGCCCGTTTCTAGATGTTTCCGAAGATCCGAAGGCCTGGAATTACGGCAATGTTCAGCCTGCGGGCGGTGGGTGCCTGGTCGTGGGGGATCGTCTTTTTTTTCACTGTTCCGGCCGGAACAGTGGTCGGAATCCGGATGATGGCACGGGTGGCAGCACCGGACTGGCATTTCTGCGGCGGGATGGGTTTGCCTCCCTCGGCTCAGGCGAAAAAGGCGGCACCGTCACAACACGTCCGTTGAAATTTCAGGGGAGGCACCTGTTTGTGAATGCAGACGTGACCAAAGGCGAACTGCGCGCCGAATTGCTAAGCGAAGATGGCCGCGTCCTTCCGCCCTTTACCAGGGAGAATTCTCGCCCTTTCACCGGGGATTCCACATTGACCGAACTGACCTGGAACGGAGCACCGGATCTCTCCGCCCACCTTGGGAAGCCAGTTCGTCTGCGTTTTCACCTGAAAAATGGAAAATTATATTCTTTCTGGATCGCCCAAGACACCAGAGGAGCCAGTTTGGGCTACCTTGGAGCTGGTGGTCCCGGTTACACCTCTCACCGGGATCTGGAGGGTCGGGTGGTGAAATAAAAGTTGGTGATTTATGATTAAACCACCCATGCAATTGCTTCACATCAGGGCTTTGTCCAGGTAGCGCGAGCGTTCTGGGTGATCTCCGCATCCAACTCCTCCATGCGGGCGCGCAGCCGGGTCACTATCTCTGGATTGGTTTCGGCCAGATTGTTCTGTTCGCCGAGGTCTTTTTTCAGGTCGAAAAGGAGAATGGCAGGAGCCTTCGGAGTTGTCGGAGTTGACTTGCCCTTCTGCCCTTTGGGATTGGGCTTTTTCACGAGCAGTTTCCAATTGCCCTGGCGGATGCCTTCGAGATCTCCATGTGCGGTGTAAAAGATAAACTCCTCGCGGGGTGATTTTTCCGTGGTGCCCATCCAAAGACCGGAGATGTCCATGCCGTCTATCTTGTTCGTCTGAGGCAGGGGACTGGCAGTGAGCGCCGCGATGGTAGGCAATACATCAATCGAGCCCGCCAACTCATCACAAACTGTGCCGGCGGGAATCCCCGGACCACGGATCAGGAAGGGGACGCGCTGGCCGCCTTCAAAGGTTGTGGTTTTGCCATCGCGCAGGGGGCCAGCCGAGCCCCCGTGGTGTTTGAAGGTCAGCCATGGACCGTTGTCGCTGGTGAAGATGACATAGGTATTCTTGGTGAGGTCCAGCTCATCCAGAGAGTCAAGCAGGCGACCCACCTCGGTATCGAGGTGTTCGATGGTGTTGGTATAAGCGTTTTTCGGATTGGGATCGCGAACCTCGTCCGGCACGTAGAGCGGGATGTGAGGCATGGTATGGGGCAGATAGACAAAGAAGGGCTTGTCGCGATGAGCTTTGACAAAGTCGATCGCCTTCTGAGTGTAGCGACGGGTCACGGTGCGCTGATCGACCGGAAGTTCGACTATTTTTTCGTTTTCATAGAGCGGAGTCTGCCATTTTGTCAGGGTGGATGCGGGGTCATTCCAAAGGATGTCCATGCCATCCGGTCCGCCTGCGGGTTTTCCCTTGTTATCGGGGTGATTCATATCATTCGAGTAGGGAATCCCAAAGTAGGTGTCGAAGCCATTGGCGGTTGGGAGCACTTCGGGGTGGTGTCCGAGGTGCCACTTTCCAAAACAAGCCGTTGCGTAACCCTGGGCCTTCAGGTGGTCGGCCACGGTGTGTTCCTGCGGGTTTAGCCCCTTCGTCGAAGTGGGAAAAAGCACATGCTGATGGAGCCCCACCCGCTTTGGGTAACAACCCGTCAAAAGGGCGGCTCGCGACGGAGTGCAAACCGGCGAGGCCACCATAAAGCTGGTGAATTTCCGGCCTTCTTTGGCGAGGCGGTCGATCTGGGGCGTGCGAATCGACTCTGATCCAAAACAACTCAGATCCCCATAACCGAAGTCATCCAGAAAGATGAGGACGAAGTTGGGTTTCCCAGCGCCATGGCTGAAACCTCCGAAAGCAAAAAATATCAGCAACACCCAGCCCCCGCCGGATGAGAACAGCCGAAATAGTTGATTGATCCTGCGGGCAAATACGGAGAGAAAAAGAATTGGTTTCATGCGATAAAATTCTGGTTTCGCAGCGAAAAATAGGGGATTCATCCGAACCCTGCAAGAGCGTGAAGCAGGTGGCGTGGCTGGCAAGGACACGATTTACGGAATTCTTACGGGACTAATTGCTCGCTCCGAGGGACTAATTACTCGCTCCGGGGGTCTAATAGCTCGGTCCGAGGGTCTAATTGCACCATCCGAGGGTCTAATTGCCCGGTCCGAGGGTCTAATTGCTCGGTCCGAGGGTCTAATTGCTCGGTCCGAGGGTCTAATTGCTCGGTCCGAGGGTCTATTTGCTAGGTCCAGGGAACTAATTGCTCGCTCCGGGGGACCAATTGCTCCCTATGAACTCGATCAGCGGTTCCAGCTCCGAGGCCACGCACCATGGTGGTTTTGCCAGAGCCGGCGTTTCCATAAATGACGATGCGACTTTTATTCATGATTTTGGAGCAACGGGTGTTTCACATAAGCCGGGGGAAGAAACTGCACTGGATCCGGCAGATCCACGTCCGCGTTGCGCCGACCCACCATGCGCACATAACCGAGATGATGACCGCGATCCGCCTCCAGCGTTGCGATCTCGTTGGTATTTTCCGGAGCGATGACGCAAAGCCAGTCGCGCCAGAGTTCCCAGCCCTCAGGCATCGTGTCGGCGTGCTCCACGGTAAGAATGCCGCTCTTTTCCCAATGACGACGCCACCAGGCGGCGGAATGCAGGCAGCCGAGATCGGGCGTCCACCAATCACGCAGGTGCGCGGGAATGTCGCCTTCCCATTCCTGCACCACAGCTGCCCCGGCGAGCGCAATGATGCCGCCGGGTTTCACCAGGCGTGCGAGATAGGGTAGATACATCTCATCGGTTCCGTAGTAGGGGTAGGAGTCAATACTGACAATGACATCGAAGAAATCGCGTGCGAAGGGCAGCGCCCGTGCGTCTGCATGAATCGGAAACACACCGTCCACGCATCCCGCGTCGCAAATGCGCTCATGATTTTCCGAGACATCAAACCACAGGTCGGTGGCCCAGACCTGCACGCCGAATTCGCGATGCAGAAAAATCGAAGACATGGCGCGACCGCAGCCGAGATCGAGCACTCGCATGCCGGGGTGCAAGTCGAGCACCTCAGCGAGCCATTCGGTGAGCCATAGTGGATTTGCTCCGCCGCTGACTCCGGCGATGATCCAGTCGGGGTGATATTTCGCGGAGCGCGGGAACTGCGGATAGTCAGGCAAGAGACGCGCTTTCATGATTTTCTGGCGATGAGTTGAATTCGGCACAGATGAATTTCATGGCGGACTCAGTTCCACGGCTTCGTTGGTTTTGTCCTGAAATTGGGAGCGCCAGTAGTCGAGGCGTTCTTTAACTCGTTTTTCCAGGCCGTTTTCAGTGGGTTCGTAATAAACACGGCCTTCGGGAAGGTAGGCCTGGGGCACAAATCCATCCTCGTAGTCGTGGCCGTAAAGATAAATGGTGTCGTTGGGGTTGATGGCCCCGCCTTCCACCCCCAGTTTTTTGCGGCTTTTGGTGCGGAGATGGGCGGGCACGGCCAGGGTCCGGCCTTCCGCGACATCGCGCAGGGCGGCGTTGATCCCGGCGTAGGCGCGGTTGCTTTTGGGTGCTGTGGCCATGTAGATGGCGGCGTGAGCCAGGGTGATCCGGGCCTCGGGCATGCCGATGAATTCCACCGCCTGCTGGGCGGCCACAGCGACCTGAAGGGCATTTGAGTCAGCCATGCCCACGTCCTCGCTCGCAGCGATGACGATGCGGCGGGCGATAAACCGGATGTCCTCCCCGGCGTGAAGCATTTTGGCGAGCCAGTAGAGGGTGGCATCGGGATCGCAGCCGCGCATGGATTTGATAAAGGCGCTGATGGTATCGTAGTGGGCATCTCCATCCGCATCGTAAACCACGGTTTTTTTTTGGATGGAGTCAGCGGCCACTTCCAGAGTGATGCGGATTTCCCCGGTGTTGTCATCGGGTTCGGTCGTTAGTACGGCCAACTCAAAGGAAGTGAGCAGTTTCCGGGCATCTCCATCACACATCCGCACGTAGTGGGCGGCAGCATCTTCATCAACCACAAGGGCTTTTTTGCCAAAACCCCGCTCGGGATCATTGATCGCGGCCTGAAGGAGTTGGGCGAGGTCCTCTTCCTCCAGTGGTTCGAGCTGAAAGACTTGGCTGCGGGAAACCAGCGGGCTGTTGATGTAGAAAAAGGGATTGTGGGTGGTGGCCCCGATGAAGCGCACCGTCCCCCGCTCAATGTGGGGGAGCAACACATCCTGCTGGGATTTGTTGAAGCGGTGGATTTCATCGACAAATAGCGTGGTGATTTCCTTGCGGGTTCGGAGAAACTGGCTGGCGGTTTCAGCGGCCCGGCGGATCTCGGCGACATTGCTCTCCACGCCCGAGAGATTGATAAAGCGTGATTTGGTGCGCCGCGCGATCAACTCGGCCAGACTGGTTTTCCCGACTCCGGGCGGCCCGTAAATAATCAGCGAAGTGAAGCGATCAGCCTCAACCGCACGACGCAGCAGCTTGCCCTCGCCGAGGATGTGGCGCTGGCCCACGTATTCATCGAGATTACGGGGGCGCATCCTCGCGGCCAGCGGAACCGGCTGGTGAAAGGCATCCGTATCCCCGGCGGCGGTTTCATGGGCTGGGGCGGAGTTTTCCTCCACAAAATCAAAAAGATCGTCTGACATGGCATTCACAACAAAACGGCGAATCACCTTCCCCGCCACGCCTTTTTTC
>JBGSJM010000316.1:0-14364 GCA_041742015.1 Verrucomicrobiales bacterium
AAACATCGTCGAAAAATATCAGTTTATTCTATATGAATAGGATAATTCCGCAATTTTCATATTCAACATTAATTTTGATATTAACACTGCCCTAACTGTTTTAAGGTTTTGAAGAAGCAAGAATGATTGGCAAATGGTACCTGCTGACCGAAATTGAATCACAACGCGAAAGTGTCCATTGTCAGTCCTGTGACCCATGCTAATATTTCCTCCATGAAAAACATCTTACCCAGTTTTATAGCCGCTCTTTTCCTCGGCATCACTTCCCTGTCAAACGCTCAAGACACCAAGAACGAACCTGTCAAAGCCGGGGAGTTTTCCTTTACTTATGCCGCCCCCTGGATTCGTCAGGCCGTCACCAGTTCGATGCGAGCAGGGCATTTGACCTATAAACAAACAGACGATAAGCTCAAAAACGTCGACGTTATCTTTTTCTATTTCGGCCCTGGAGGTGCTGGTGGCATTCAAGCAAATATTGATCGCTGGGCCGGACAATTCGTAGGAGAGGCTGAGACCAAAACCGACAAAAAAACCGTTAATGGTCGCGAAATCATTTACTTCACTGGCAAAGGAACTTTCAACGAATCGATGGGCGGCCCCTTCTCCGGTCAATCCACACCCCGTGATGGTTACACCGTGCTGGCTGCAATTCTTCCCAGCGACAACGGTCCGGTCTTCCTGAAAATGTCCGGCCCCAACGATTCTGTGGCCGCTGCTAAAGACGCTTTTATTGCACTCGCCGAGAGTCCCCTGAAGTCCAAAGTCGGAGAATAATTTTCCCACAGGCACCTTGAAAAGCCGCTCCATGCGTTGATGCTAGGAGACGGCTTTTTCAATGTTCAAGATTCTCATCATCGTCAGTCTTCTTGCTACCACCATCGGAGTTCCATTCCTCCTGAGACCCCATAAGAGCGGCGCCCCATCCAAAAGAAATAGCGAACGCCTCATCATCATTTCCCCGCATAACGAATCGATCCAGTCGGAATTCACTCAAGGATTTGTTCGTTACATGGAAACAACCTTTAATCGCCAGGTCTACATCGACTGGCGACAACCCGGTGGGACCTCTGAAATCGCAATGGCGCTGAAGTCCGACTTTGCCATTGCTTTCGAAACGCTATGGCGAAAGGAATCCGGTCAAAATTTAACCATCAAAATCCGGGACAGCTTTTCCAATCCAAAACTGGATAGCCAGATCTCCTCTGATCCAACAGGGTACAATCAGCGACTTAACAGGGTACAATCCGGGACTCAACAGGGTACAATCGACGAAACTGCGGTCCTGAGCCGCGAAATGTTTCTTCGATCAAACATCGGAGTGGGAATTGATCTATTTTTTGGTGGTGGAGCCAACGACTTTTCAAAACAGGCGTCTCTGGGCTCGCTTGTTGCCAGTGATCCGAGCGGCAAGTATGGTCCCGCTGCTCTGGCCCGCGAACATTCCGAATGGTTCGCTAATGACGTGATGCCCGCCATCGTGGGAGGCGAGCCTTTCCGTGACTCCGAATTTCGTTGGGTTGGTTCAGTTCTTTCTGCTTTTGGGATTTGCTATAACCACGATGTTTTTAATCGGCTTGGCGTCCCGCCACCAGAACAATGGGTTGATCTCGCCAACCCCAAACTCTTTGGTCAGATCGCCTTGGCCGACCCTTCAAAATCCGGCTCAGCCACCAAAGCTTACGAAATGCTGATCCAACAGAAGATCCAACAAATCCTCCAAGCCACACAAATGCAGGCACGGGATATCGGTGAGATCGAAAACGACGCCGTGCGCCAGGGATGGGATGAGGGAATTCGCATGATCATGAAAATTAGCGCCAACGGTCGATATTTTTCCGATGCCGCGACTAAAGTACCCCAGGACGTCGCCCAGGGCGAGGCCGCAGCCGGAATGTGTATTGATTTCTACGGAAGGACCTTTAATGAAATCAAAAAACAAATAGACGGTTCTTCTCGAATCGAATTTGTGATGCCACAAAATGGAACCTCCATCGGGGCGGATCCCATTGGCCTGCTCCGGGGAGCACCCAATCCTGAACTAGCTCATCGTTTTCTCGAATTTGTGCTTTCCATTGAGGGGCAAAAACTGTGGAATTTCCTGCCGGGCACTCCTGGAGGACCAACCCGCTTTTCCTTGCGCCGCCCTCCGATTCGGAAAGATTTTTACTCACCTGAGAATCAAACGCACATGACTGACGCTGAAATAAATCCCTACAAAATTTCGGAGGGATTCACCTATCAGGCAAAGTGGACCCAGGAAGCATTCGATGGAATCCGATTCGCGATCCGCTGTGCGTGTGTTGATACTCACATCGAACAGCGGGCTGCCTGGAAATCTCTAATCGAATCAGGATTCCCAACTGAAGCCCTCGCAGAGTTCGAAGACATATCGGCGATTAACTACGATCAAACCATGGGAGAGATTCGCAACATCTTAAAGTCTAAAGACAAAATTCGCGAGGTAACCCTAGCCCGGGAACTCTCTGGCTCATTTCGAACCAAATACCGCAAAGTTATCGAGATTTGCCAGGCAGTGAAGAAGGAATCGTAGAAAGCACCCAGCATCATGTCGCGATCTTTTTCACTCATTATTTTTGCCTTCACCACCCTGTTCTTTTTCTGCTTTTTCCTGCTCCCGATCTGGATTTCAGCACAGCAGGCTTTCATGACAACCGACGGGGATTTTACAATTGCCTACGTTGCAGAGGTGTTCAAAAATCCGATCTATTTGGAAGGTCTAATGAATTCCCTGCGAATGGCAATTTTTTCGACCGTCTTCAGTATTATCATTGCCCTGCCCCTAGCGCTACTCGCCAATACCTATCGCTTCCCCGGAAAATCCCTTCTAAATTCCCTCCTCCTTATTCCGATGATATTGCCGCCATTTGTTGGTGCATTGGGAATTCGCCAGTTTCTGGGGCAAAGCGGAGTATTAAATGCCTTTCTAATCAATCTGGGATTGATGGATGGAAATGCTCCGGTCGACTGGCTCGGTGAGGGGCAGTTGAGCGGGGTGGTCATCATGAATGCTCTGCATCTTTACCCGATCGCCTACTTGAACCTCTCCGCCGCTCTCGCAAATCTGGATCCAGCCATGGATGAGGCGGCTGAAAATCTTGGTTGTTATGGGATTCGAAGATTATTTAAAATAACCCTGCCCCTGATAATGCCAGGGCTTTTTGCCGGGGGAACCATCATCTTTATTTGGAGCTTCACCGAGTTGGGGGTGCCCCTGGTTTTTGACTATGGCAGGGTTACCTCGGTTCAAATTTTTAATGGGATCAAAGATCTTTCGGGCAATCCATTTCCGTATGCACTGGTGGTGGTCATGCTGGTCTGCACGGTGACTCTTTATCTGCTTGGGAAATTTGCCTTCGGCAGAAGCAATTACTCCACTTCCGGTCGAGCATCCACCGGGCGCACCTTAAAAATTCCCACCACTTCTGTCGGCTGGCTTTGCACTGTTGCATTTGTCGGGGTGACCCTGGTGGCGATGCTTCCACATATCGCAGTCGTTCTCCTTTCGGTATCAAAAGACTGGTATGGCACCATTCTCCCCGATGGATTGACTGGGCAGCACTATGTGGATGTTCTTGGCCATCCACTAACGATCAACTCGATCTCCAATTCCCTTAAATATGCCTCCTTATCAACGATTTTTGATGTGATATTGGGAATCGCCATCGGCTATGTGGTAGTTCGGACAAAAATACCGGGACGCCAACTTCTTGATGCCATGGCGATGCTGCCATTGGCGGTTCCTGGATTGGTGCTTGCATTTGGCTTCCTCGCCATGACTCGGGATGGAAGAGTTTTTTCCTTTCTCATTATCAACGAAGATCCCATTCTCATATTGGTCATTGCTTATGCGATCCGACGGCTGCCCTATGTGGTGAGATCGGCAGCCGCTGGTTATCAACAGACCAGCGTCAGTTTGGAGGAAGCGGCCCAAAATCTGGGCTGCCCACCGCTAAAAGCCCTTGTCAAGATCACCCTCCCTTTAATTGCCGCCAACTTGATCGCCGGCGGCATGCTAGCTTTCTCCTTTGCCATGCTGGAGGTTTCTGATTCCCTTATTCTCGCTGAACAGCAACAGCATTTTCCAATTACCAAAGCGATTTACGCTTTGGTCTCTGCCCTCGGTAACGGTCACCATCTCGCTTCAGCATTGGGCGTCTGGGCCATGGTATTTCTGGGGGTGACGATTATTGGGGCTGGAGTTATTCTGGGGCAAAAGTTGGGATCGCTTTTTCGAATGTAAAACATGAAAAATAAAAAGACCAAGATTCTATTTGTTTGTATGGGAAACATTTGTCGATCACCCGCAGCAGAAAATGTCTTACGACATTTAGTCAGGGAAGAGGGTGTCGAAGATCAGTTTGAGATCGAATCCGCCGGGACGGTGAATTACCATATCGGTAGCCCTCCCGACTCTCGCATGACAGAGGCCGCCAGTAACCGGGGAATCCAAATGACCGGAACAGCTCGAAAGGTTGATGCTGCCGATTTGGTGGAATTTGATTGGATTCTGACAATGGACGACAACAACTACCTGAATCTTCTGGAACTAAGATCCACAATCCCCCGCTCCACGGCCAAAATCGTGAAATTCTGCGATTTTTGTGAAAAGTTTCACGAGGAAGCGGTGCCTGACCCATATTATGGTGGACCCGAAGGATTTGAACTCGTTCTTGATATGCTGGAAGACGGCTGCTCTGCATTTTTAAAGAAACTGCTAACTTGAGGGAACAAATTTGAATTTTTCAGGTGACAAATCAGTCAAGTTAGCTTTTGTCGCTACATCGACCTGATCATCCCACCTGCTCAACTCAAAGTCCCGTTCTACGAAGGATCGGTCCAGCGGCTTTTTGACATTCCGGATCATCCATCTTTGATGGTAAGTCAGACCACCGAACGAGGTTCAGTATTCGATGTGGGCGCTTTGTTTAAAATTCCAGGCCACGATGTAAACCGAGCCGTATTCCGCCACGTTCTTTATTCCCAAATGGGCGATTCCACAATTTGGCAGAAAGTTCAAAAGTCGATCCAAACCGAGACCAACCTCGACGAAACTTATCGCCATGAATTGCTCTCGGGGCCACTGGAGCAATTTGTCCTCCATGGCTGTCAGACCCATCATGTCGGGATGCTTGACGCTCGAAGCGGCCGATTGGTGACTGGTGTAATACCGGAAAACCCGAGCGCTTTTAACGTGGTTAGGAAATTCAAAATCCAGAAACCAACTCGCACCAATGTTCTCGGAGCCTCCTTGTTTGATTACTCTAATTTTCCCAAGGAAGACGGTTTTGTAATTCCTCTTGAATGTATCGTTCGCTTTGGCATTACCAGCGCGAGTTCGATCTATCGGAAGTACCTAAATTTAGATCCGGCAGCACGATTGGCTTTTGAACAGGAACTTGGCACAACAAAGCCACTTCAAATCTGGCAATATCTGGAGCGCCCCATCAGTGACTTCACCACTAAATTTGAGTCCAAGGATCGCATGATGAGCCGCCAGGAGGCATTTGTCACCAGCAGTCTAAGTGGCGAGCTCTTTGCCCGCTGCACCAAAATGGCGGTCCTCGGAGCGTGGGTAGTTCGACATCTTCTTACAGGACTGGGACTCTCAATGTGGGACATCAAATGGGAATTTGCCAAAAATGGTGACGAATTAGTCTTTGTTGATACGATCGACACCGATTCGCTGCGCGCCACGATGGAGTTGGAGTATGAAGGCCGGAGATTTCTCAACCACTACAACAAACAGGCCATGAGGGACTACTTTAATCTCCTGCATGCTGACTGGATCACTGCGATCAATGAAGCCAAGGCCCTTGGGGATGCTTCGGGTACTTCCTTCACCGAAATCCTGAAGTCTGGACAGATCAACGGGATTTACCCGAAGACGCCTCAGGTGCTGCCAAAGTTTATCGAAATTCAACAAATCAAAATGGCAACGATCTGCGACTACCTGCTGGGCAAGACTAACGGTGACAACGCCCATTCTTCACTGCACGCCACTGGATTGAAGGAAATTAGCTTCTACCAAAACGCCGGGAAGCTGGATGCGCTGTTTTCCATCAACGGAATCGCCGATACGTGATTTAGCCCCTGTCCTTCTCCAGTAGGACCATCATGATAGTAGAAAGGACAACCCTCATTTCATCTGAACTGTCCATTTCAACCAACTTTTCCATGGTGAACCGGGACTCCCAAAATGCGGCCTTTTTCTTGATTCTTACCAAAGGTAGGCCAGTGCCGACACGGGTAACGAGGTATGAAGGATGAAGAAAAAGTCCAGTAAATGCACCGATGATGGGAATTTGACCCACCAGACCGTCGATCAATTTTACCCACGGATTCTCTTCCTTGATTATCATATCCGGCTTTCCATCTTCCATAATGTCGTAATGGGCTTTCAAGAGGGAGCGCATTCCCTGCCGGGATACGGACCCAAAAGCTTTGCCGTTAGAGTCAAAAAAGTTATAAGTAGCAGAAAAATCAATGATTTTGTTGGCCTTTATTTCACAGAGTTTTTTACTCCGGGTGTTATCGGTAAAAACCTCGACGGCTTCTTTGATTTTAAAAAACTTTTGACGAACATAACACACATTGGTGTTGTTGGAGTCGGTCACAACGATTTGGGAGGTGAGCGCAATAACTGGGAGGCGAAGATTAAGCGGAAAATTCATAGTCCAATCTTTGTCAACTTTAAACAGTTGCAAAGACAATTAGCAGGCGGTGTCAAACTCGACACTATTGATTACTTTTTTTGTTAGGAACAAAAGACATGGTACGCAGACTTTCCAATAATATTCGAAACAAAATTGAAACAAATGCCTGATTGATTGAATTCAAGGATAGTGAAGTATTAACCCACCTAAAATGAAAATAACCTTTGTAACCGACACCTACACTCCCCAACCCAATGGAGTTGCCACCACTTTGCAAAGGCTAGTTAGCGGTTTGCGCGAACTGGGTCATCAGGTTGATGTGATTCGTCCAGGTTATCTTGAGTCGATTGAGGAAGGCCTTGAGGTTCCGTCGATCTCTCTGCCAGGATATCAGGAGATCAGGGTTGGATTACCGATGAGACTGCGATTGCAGATGCGATGGTATCGCAACCGACCGGACGTTATTTATGTGGCAACTGAGTGGATGCTGGGGGCGTCCGCAATCTCCGCAGCTCGCGCCCTGGGAATCCCGGTGGCATCAGGGTTTCATACAAATTTTCAACAGTATATGGCCCATTATCAACTGCCAATTTTGGAGAGGGCCACATTGTCTTACCTGCGCCGGGTTCATAACCGATCAAGTTGTACTTTTGTGCCGTCTCAAGATACTATTATACAGTTGGATCAGCAGGGTTTTGCCAATTTGGAACTGCTTCCCAAGGGGGTTGATACCAAATTGTTTAATCCGGCAAAAAGGGATGTGCTGCTGCGGTCGCAATGGGGAGCGAGCCCTTCGAGTCTAGTCGGGCTTTACGTCGGGCGGATGGCTGCAGAAAAGAATTTGAATTTGATCGTCAAAGTATTTCTGGAAATTAGTCGCCGAATCCCTGATTTTAAAGGAGTCTTTGTAGGTGACGGTCCAAAACTAGAGGAACTTAAAGTCGCTCACCCCGAGTTTATCTATACCGGTGTGCGGCGAGGTGAGGAACTGGCAAAGCACTATGCCTCAGCCGATCTGTTTGTTTTTCCAAGTATCACCGAGACTTTTGGCAATGTGACCCTGGAAGCGATGGCTAGTGGACTAGGGGTGTTAGCCTATGACTATGCAGCGGCACGTCAGCACATCCGGGATGGGGAAAATGGCTATCTGGTTCCCTATGATGATTCAGCTGCATTTGTCGGTAAAGCCATCTCCATTATCCGGGACGACAACTTAACGATGGTTCGAGAAGCTGCACGTCAGCAAGCGCGCAAGGTGCGCTGGAAAAAAGTGGTAAAGCGCTTTCAGAATCAGTTAATCAATCTGATTGAGCGGGGAAACAATGAAAAATCGACCGAACCTTCGGTTGCGCATAAGTCGAATGTTTATAAATGAAGTCACAAAAACCACATTATCACAGTATCATCATTTCCGATGTGCATCTAGGCTTTCAGGATTCAAAGGCCGCCGAAATCATCAGATTTCTGCGGGCGACACGGTGCGAAAAATTAATTCTTAACGGTGATATTATTGATGGTTGGGCGCTTCGGAGTGGTGGAAAGTGGTTGCCGGATCACACGAAATTTGTCAGAACCGTCTTAAAAAAGATGGAACGGCAGGGGACCGAAGTAATCTATTTGCGGGGGAACCACGATGACATTTTGGATCGGTTTTTACCAATTAACGTTGGTGGACTCAAATTCGAGAATGAGTATATCCACAACACTCCACAAGGTAATTATTTAATTGTTCACGGGGATGGTTTTGATTCTGTGACCACCAACTCCAAATGGGCGGCCCACGTAGGGGCAGTCGGCTACGGAATGCTTTTGAAAGTTAACCGAATCTATAACTGGTGGCGCCAGTGGAGGGGAAAACCTTATTTTTCATTGAGCAAAGAAATCAAGGCGAGGGTAAAATCTGCTGTTAGTTTCGTCGGGCGTTATGAGGAGCAGTTGGCTGAATTGGCTAAAATTCGCAAGTGCTCTGGGATCATTTGCGGACATATCCATACTCCTGCTGACAAAAGGCTTGATGGAGGGGTGCACTATTTGAACTCGGGCGACTGGGTTGAATCTCTCACTGCGATTGTGGAACCGAAACCTGGGCATTTTGAACTTATTGAATACAGTGAGTTCATGGCGCGAATCGAGGTTCATGATTGTGCAGAAGATGATTGCGAGTTTTGGGATGATTCCCCCAGTGCCGATGCATCCATTTTTGCGGCCGCCTAGAAATGCTGCGACATGCACGGGGAGAAGTTAATTTTAATCGACGCGATCGGTCCCTTTTTTCGTGATTACAAAAAAGTCAGGGTCAATTGGTCTAAAATTCCATGGCGTCGCATCCAGAAATTGAGCGTATTGGAACGAAGAAAGTTTTTCGATCAGGTTCAGATCGATTTAGCTGTTTTTTGCGCTCGCGCAGCAAATGCAGGATGTAACGCAGTCTCTTTGGATGATCTGCCCCATCTGGCGGATCACCATCTTTACGAGGCCGAAGTAAGGGAGCGAATTCGGGAAAGCCAGATTGAGTTTCGCAAACTCTTTAATGTGGCCCATTCAGCCGGGTTAAAGATTTTTTTGACCATGGACGTGATTGCTTTCACCCCTGCTTTGGAAAAAGCACTCGGAAATCATGCTGGCAGAATTCATGAGTTCGCAAAAGAACTTTTTGGGAAATTCTTTGAAGAATTTCCGGAAGTGAGTGGTGCCATTCTGAGGATTGGTGAATCTGACGGCCAAGATGTGAAAGATGAGTTTCGCAGTCGATTGGTTCTTAAAAACCCGGCGATGGTGAATAAATTTTTGAAAGAGGTTCTTCCGGTTTTTGAACGTCACAAACGGACCTGCATTTTCCGAACCTGGACGGTTGGTGCCCATCAGGTAGGCGACTTGATTTGGCGCGATGCGACATTAACGCGTACGGTGAGGGGTATCAATAGCCCAGCTCTGGTGTTATCGATGAAGTTCGGGGAGTCGGATTTTTTCCGCTACCTCTCGTTAAACCGAAATTTTTTCGTGACCAATATTCCCACCCTGATCGAATTGCAAACCCGCCGGGAATACGAAGGTTGCGGCGAATTTCCCAGTTTCATAGGTAATGATTATGAGAGGTTCGCGCTCGAACTGCGAAATTCACCCAATTTCCATGGTGTGAACTTGTGGTGTCAAACCGGGGGATGGACACCCTTCCGACGTCTTGTCTTTCTCGAAGAGTCCGCGATCTGGACGGAGATAAATACGTTGGTCACGATACGTATGTTCAAATACAATGAACTTTGGGAAGAGGCGGTAAGGCATTTCCCCGGCTGCGAAAAAGACCCGGTCTCTTGGATTGAATTGCTTCGACTATCTGAAGAGGTGATCAAAGAACTGCTCTATGTTTCAGACTATGCGAAGCAAAAGATGTTCTTTCGACGGGTGCGGATTCCTCCTCTTATTGGCATTTATTGGCACAACATTTTTATCGGGCAAGCTATCAAGCGAATCATGAACCACTTCGTGGAAGACGGCGAAGCCTGCATTCGTGAGGCCGAATCAGCGATGACGAAAATAGCGAGAATGCGGGTTCTCGCTGAAAAATGTGCCCTTCCGGTTCACGACATCGACTTTATGTCGGATACATTTAAAATTCTAGTTCTGGCCCGCGAGTACTTTTTTCGCCCTTTTAATGAGGATATTGCATGCCGTTTGACTGAAGCCAAGAAAGCATATAAAAAGAAATACCCACCCAACTCGCGCCGCCGTTACGCCATTAAACTGAATTTGGAGCCGTTTCAAATAAAGGCACACCATCTTTCCTGGTTTTTAAAATACCTGATTAGAAATCAATCGAGGTATCGGTTTATCGATCAAATTATTGGTCTGCGGCTGCTTTCCTACACTTACTTTGTCTTGAAAAGAGCCCGCCCTAAGATGATCCCGGAGTTTGCGAGAAAAAGCGCGATGGGTATTGATGCGATTTTCAAGTAATCGGTCGAAGTTATTTCAAAAAAACTGCAATTGAAGGATTTCCTTCGATTTTTTCTCAAGACCAACTACTTTAGGTTTGCTAATATTCAAATTATGAACTGCTTTCATCATCCCATCAGTGTCAAGGCTGAAATTGCCAAGAGCCATTCCAAATTCCAACATTTGGCGGAATCCGGCAGCGTGCCAATCGGTACTGTGATTCGCCAATGTTTGTCGGAAATCTCTCCAGACAACCCCGAACGAGGACTTGCCGCAGCGAAGGTCATGCAATGTGCACTTCGGGAGATTCTTCAACAGGATAGAGTCAAGCGCAGCCTCGCAGAGTATTATGGTGTTAATTATTTGCTCACTTCGCTGACTCAGGCAATCAGTGCTTATGAGAATTTCGGACGTATCAATGAATTGATGTTTGTATCGATGCGAATCGGAAGGGAGATTTCCAGTTACCAAAACGCTCCATTTTCTGAGCCTGTCTCTCGAATTATGTAAACTCAGGTCGCAAAGCGACTTTTTCCCCGAATCATCCTCCAGTTTTCGAAAGCTATAAATCCGAAAATAATTGATGTAGGATAGCGCTCAGTAATGGCTCCAATCGCCACAATTAGAACAGAAAGAATGACGCTAAGGACCGGAACCAGCTTGCGATGTTTTCTTGAGATGAGGCCCGTAAAAATCCGTCCTCCATCTAGCGGTAAAATCGGGAGTAACATAAAAATCGCCCATACTGTGTTCGCCAGTATTCCAAATCGAATGGTCTCGTTCAAGTAGGGAGCCAATTCTGGAGAGGGATTCAGCGCACCACTGGCAATGAGGAGCTTGGCTCCGTAGAAGATGGCAAGAAGCATCAAGTTAAAAAATGGTCCAGCTCCTGCGATGATTATCTGCTGCCTATTGGTGAACTCACCGGGCCCCCGACACGCCCCCCCCATTCCAAAAAGGGTAATTTCCGAATAGGGTGCCCCATATTTTTTTCGATAAAAAGCATGTCCCAATTCGTGCCAAAGAACTGAAAGAGTGACAATTAATATCAGAATCGTGAAGGCAATCCAACCAAACTGAGTCTTAAAATTCAGATTGTTATTTAGGGCTGCGAGCAAACACAAAATCCAGAAAAAGTAATGAATGTTGATGGTGAAACCAAATAGTTTAAAACAGATCATGTTTGAGTGGTGAACTGAAAACGCCCAGCTAATCAGATTTTTTCTGAAATTCACATTACGAAAGTCAATTAAGTGAAAAGTGCTGCCCGGGTGGCCAGTTTCCAAATCGTGGATCGAGGCAGTTTGATCTTTTTTCGCAGGAATTGATCAGGTCCGGAGTTTGCCAGTTTACTGGCAGTGGCTTCAGCCAGGTAATGGGGAAGTGCTGTTGCAAAGCGAACCTGGGAATTGCGGACTTTGCGCACATATTGGCTTCCAGCTGAAAGATTATCTCGACAAACCTCCAGCCAATGGGAGTAGTCGTGATCCGGTAAATATAACCGCCCCCTCGGAATATCCTCGTAAAGATCCCGGATGATATTGACCAACTGCAGTCCCTGGCCCAGTTTTCTTCCCCAGATCATCATTTCATTTTGATCCTTTTGGAGTGCGAAGTGCTCACCAAGATTGATGTATCCCACCTCGGTCCAAAACTCTCCAACACAACCAGCTACCAGGTAGGTGTAGTTCATGAGTTCCCATTCGGTGATGGGTTGATATCCTGGCTCAAAGCGCTCCAGATCCCAGGTTTGACCGGAAATAATGGTTTTGAGAACTTTTTGCACCGCTCTCCGGTTTTCGGCATTTAAGGTTCGAAGCAGGCCTAGAATCTCTGGAGCAGCGGCCAGGAGATTTTTTTCTCCAGCATGATTCACTTTGTCCACGAATTTGCGAAGAGAGATTGACGTTTCGGGATTTTCAACTTGTTCGGCAAGTTCTCCCAATACCTTCCGCCGTTCCAGTAAAGGAATGTTCCCAGAATCCGCCACGGTATCACTCAAGCGGGCGAGGAGATATCCGACCGCGATGGGGTCTCGCATGGTGGTTGGAAGGAACTTGATGCTGAGAAAAAAGGAACGAGAAACCGATTTTAATAAATCAGCGTTTTTTGTCCAACAATGGTTGCTAGATGAAAGCATGAATGACTGGTTCTCACTTAATTTCCCATCCCGTCCTCCTGCAATACGCCTGATTTTCGATGACAAATTCTAGCAGCGACTTGGTCGCCACTCAAGCACGCAATGAGACCCCTGTCGACTCCCTTGCTTTAAATTGCGAATAATGAGTGACCAAAACTTCAATTGCCCGTAGCGGTGGCGTCCCGCCGCCGTTTGTACCGTGAGCACTTCGCCCAAGCGGCGGCGGCACGCAACCGCTACGTCAATAGGTTTGTTACCACTTTTCTATCGCCAACTCCCAAAGGACGAGTGTATCCTCAAACCACTTATCAAAAAGCAGATATGGCATACGTTCTCATTTCCTGTGTCACCGACGAATTTAAAGAATACCGCATCGCCCTCGATCTGCCGCTTCACTTCAAGTCCTCGCTCGCTCAGCATTTTGGCCAGCACGACCTCAAAAACAGACTCCAACAGCCCCGGCCCTGCCTCTACGTGCAGCTTGTAGCCACAATCCACCACGATGGCGGAAAGCTCTTCAGGATCCCTTCGTGGCTTCGTGGCTTCGTGGCTTCGTGTGAGTCCATCATTTGTTTGGATCATACAGGGTACAGTGCCAGACTGTACCCTGTATAATTTCCATCCACTCAGGGGCTTACCGTCACTTTCACGACATCGGTCCACTCGCCGTTGGGGGTGCCTTTGTCCCAGAAACGGGTCCGGTATTCGCGGATTTCGGGCACTGCTGCTGCCAGGAGGGGGCGCTCGTCCATATAGGGGCTTTCGGTGTCGATGGCGAGGAACTCCCAGGCACCGCCACTGCGGCGGCTCTCCAGATACACTCCCATGTGGCCGTATTTGGCAAAGGTCAGCTTCACACACTGGCAGTTGGTGCCCTGCTCAACTTTGGAGGAGACTTTTGGGATGGATTTTTCCGCCTCCTCCGCACCGATGATGCCGAGGTCGGTGCCGATCGCCTGGGTATAACCGGGGGCCAGTTTGATGGTGGCCGCCAGGTTAAAGATGCGGGTAAGCAGGCCTGGCTCTACTGCAGTGACCCCGGCAGGCAGGGCCGGGGCGGTGAAGGCGGGCAGGGTCAGCACCTCGGTGCTGATGCCCTCCAGCAAATCGTCCACCGCATCCGTGGTGGCCGGGGTAAAAGCGCGCACCGCCGAGAGCCAGGTGCCGAGAACGTAGTTGCCGTACTTGGCGTCATTAACCCGGTTGGTGATGACCGGGGCGCTCAAGCCAAGGGCGGTGCCATAAATGGGCAATTTGGTCCCGAAGTTATCGAGCCAGTTAACCTGATCGCCGATGCGGCTGGGATAATAATTTTGTCTTTTCATTGTTGTATATGATTTAGTTTTGGTTTGGGGTTAAAAGGAACCGGAAGCCGGATTTAGGTGGGAAGAGGGCTGCGGGCGAAAAAGGCAGGTCTGTTCCCTGCTTCGGGGTGTTCCATAGAGCCAGCGGGGTCTTCCCTGGACAAAATGGGGTGCTCCCTGGAGCCAGCGGGGTCTTCCAGCGACGAACTGGGGTGTTCCATGGAGCCCGCGGGGTCTTCCCTGGACGAAATGGGGTGTTCCATGGAGCCAGCGGGGTCTTCCATGGACGCAATGGGGGCGGCGCCGTCAGAGG
>JBGSJM010000317.1:0-9363 GCA_041742015.1 Verrucomicrobiales bacterium
CCCGAAGAGATTGAGATTAGTTTGCTCTATGGTGAAGAATCCATTGAATTAAAAGTGGCTGACAACGGGTCAGGTTTGGTAAAACATCAAAAGTCCGACGGGATGGGGCTGGATATCATGGCTCACCGGGCCCAATCCATCGGTGGATCTCTGGAGGTTTGCCCGGGGGCGGTTCGGGGAACAGTTGTGACTTGCACACTTTCCCTCGACGTTTTATCGTAAGCGACCACGATGAATTCAAAAAGACGCATCCTCCTGGTTGATGATCACCCTCTGCTCCGCAAGGGCATCGGTCAGTTGATCAATGAGCAGCCGGATCTCATGGTTTGCGGTGAAGCGGAAAATCGGGCTGCGGCCATTTTAGAGATGGAGCGTAGTCAGCCGGATCTGGCGGTGGTGGACCTCTCCCTGAAAGATGAGTTGGGATTGGAGTTGATCAAGGATTGTCAGGTCCGGTTCCCACACGTCCTTATCCTCGTTTTGTCGATGTTTGACGAGCGATTTTATGCAGAGCGGGTTTTGCGGGCCGGGGCGAAGGGGTATATCATGAAGGCAGAGGCTTCGGAAAAAGTCCTCATCGCCATTCGCAAGGTTTTGGACGGCGGGATCTTTGTCAGCAGTCTGGTGGCGGACCAAATTCTGCAAAATGTCTCAGCCACACCCAATTCAGCCCGTCAGGATCAGTGGAGCGCTCTGAGTGATCGCGAAATACAAGTCTTTGCCCTGATCGGGAAAGGTTACGGCTCCCAGCAGATCGCCAAACGACTCCACATCAGCGTCAAAACGATCGAGACCCACCGCGCCAACATCAAGCATAAGCTGGGTATTTCCTCCACTGGAGACCTTCTCCAAAGCGCCATCGCATACGCCCAGCAGGCAGGGTAAGCGAAGATTTTTGGATGATCAATTCCAGGTAACTATCAACCAATCCGACGGTCACTCGCCATCGGATTGACCAAAAGCGTCGATACTTTCAAATGGAGGAGGAGAGACTTCGTCGGAGTTCTTCTTCGCCTGAAGAACAAAATGCTGGTAGAGAGAATCGGGACCAAAACCGGAACCATTTTCATGAAGGTGGCTTTCGGTCTCGGCCCGCTTCATGGAGGATGTGATAAATGCGCTGACGGCACTCAAGGTCTGGCGAATCATCTGGTAACTGTCCTCCCACACCACCGATGCGTCACCCCCGAAGCTGACCAAACCGAATTCCTCAATGATTTTGAGGCGGTTGTTGATTTCCTGGTCATTGGCGAACATGTCGGCTAGTCGCTGGCTGATCTCCTCGGGAATGGAATTTTTCTCCGAGAGAGTGAGAGCGGCGTCAAGAATTTCGCGGTTTTCCCTGAGTTTGCTGGAGATGACGGTCCAATGGCTGGAAATGTTGGTTGAATCAGCCTGAGGAAAGCGGTGCCAGGTCTCAATTTCGTCTGCCAGGCGCTGCAAGAGGTGTTTGAGAAGGGAGAAATCTTCTTTCCATCCATCATTCAAATTAGCCAGATAGTCACCAAGTTTCTGCTCCATAATCTCGCGATGGCTCAATCTTCCGTAACTAACGAAACGGGCATCTTCAAGTGATTTTTTGGTAAGCCACGAATTACGGGAGAGGTAACCAAGGCCCGCTACTCCCCCTCAACCCGGTAAAGATGATGCCGCGTGCGCAGGCACATCGCCTTTCCCACAACCGCCGGCGAAGCCATGAACCCGGGACCACGGCGGGGATCATCCAGCGGGGCGTTGTCAGCGAGGCGATTCGTCGCGAGGACCTTAAATTCGCGTCCAGGTTCGAGCACGGTGGTCTCGCCCTCGAGGCTGAAGAAATACAGTCTTCCGTCGGCGAGGATCGGACAGGCCCGGAATTTGCCGGTGAGGCGTCCCCGCCAAACTTCTTTTCCGGTCTTGGCTTCAACGCAGACGACGAAGCTGTCATCCATCGCGTAATAGACCAGGTCATCGACGACGATGGGGGAGGAGTATTTTGGGAAGGACTTTTCAATCCGCCACTCGACGTGGGTATCAGTGATCACGCCGTTGCCGCCGGCTTTGATGGAGATCATCTCCGCGCCCTGACTGAAGCCGGTGACGACGATAAAACTCCCATCGTAATACACGGGCCGGGCAGCGGCGGAGTAAGCCGGATGATCGACCCGCCAGAGTTCCTTACCAGTCCGGGGATCATAGCCGTAGGCGGCCTTCGCGCCGACGCTGCACATCACGGGCTTGCCTTCGATGGTGACGATGAGGGGGGTGCCATGCGCCTTGCGCCAGTCGCCCTCCTTGACCATCTGCTTATCGATGTGTTCGTCGTTCCAGACGGCGGAGCGGTCGGTTTTCCAAATGGTTTCTCCGGTGCTTTTGTCGAGACCAACGAGGTACTGGAGGTCTGCGCCGTCGAAAGTGAGGATAAGGAGGTTTTCGAAGAGCACGGGGGAAGAGGATGCGCCCCGGTAATGGTAGCACTTCAAGTCATCCCGCTTCCAGAGGACCTTGCGGGTGGCGGTGTCGAGACAGGCGGTTCCGAAATGGCCGTAGTGCACATAGACGCGTCCGGGTTCGATGACCGCCGAGGGGGTGGCGTAGCTGTTGTCCGCCGCCCCGTTGCCCATGGATTGGGGATCATCGCTGTGGAAGAGCTTCTCGTTGGCGAGGATCTCTCCGGTGGTCGCATCGACACAGAGCACATAATAATCGTGCCCGTCCGCCGAGGCGGTGGTCAACCAGATCTGGTTGTCCATCACGATGGGTGAGGAGAGGCCGAGGAGAGGGATCTCCGTCTTCCATTTCACGTTCTCGGATTCGCTCCATTTCAGGGGCAGACCGGCCGTGCCCGCGTGACCGTCCAGGTTGGGGCCGCGATAGTCCGGCCAGTTGTCCGCGGCGGACAGCGAAGGAGAGAGGACAAGTCCGGAAAAGGTGATGGAGCAGATGGACAGAACGAAGGTCTTGAGAAGGTTCATGCCACGATGCTGCCATTCCGGCGGGAATCTGTCAATGGACTGTCGCGGGGGAATATTCAGTGCTCGGCGACAGTGCCCTCAGGATTTCCGGGGGCGCGTGGCGAAAAACAGCCAGATGCCAAGCAGGGAGACCAGAAAGGTGCCGAGGGTAAGCACCGTGAGGACGAGGTCACGGATGTCTTTGTTCGGGATGAAGCCGAGTTTGTGAAACATCGTAAAAATCGTGGCCTCGAACTGCCGCTTCCGGTCGGTATGCCGGGTCACGCTTCCCGTGGTGGTGGAGACATAGACACGGGTGTCGAGCCTATCATTTGTATCAAAGCGATATACGGGGAGGACCCGGAAAATATTTAGATATTCCATGTTGAAGGCAGTGAGGAAGTCCGTCTTCTTGACTTCGGCACTGGCAAGAAAGTTGCGGGCGATTTCGGAGGCATAAGTTTCGTCCTGAGCAGGATCGTTACGCCCGTCGATGGCGCTGACGTACTGGGGGCCGCGGGCATCTTTGGTGTAGATTTGATACCATGGCTGACCGCTGATGCCACGGAGATTTACGGCATGCACTTCGTTCGAGGCTCCACCCAGCTTCGAGACCGCTTCAGCGACAGTGATCTTGATTGCGGATACGTCCATCCCGCCACCGGAGGGTTTCGCCTGGGGTGGTGGGGCCTGGGTACGGGTCATGACGTTGTGTAAGACGCCGCTACCGGAAGCCATCAGGACCGAAAGACTGAAGATGAGGCCGAGCCAGCGATGAAGTTTGCGGATGAGTTTGGGAGACATGACAGATCACTTTGACGGAATGCCTTTCACCTTGTTGAGCAGGAAGTCAAACAGATCGGGATACTTCATGTTGGCGTAGTCGTTGTTGTAATTGATTTCGTGTTCAATTCCCAACGCCTTGAGTTTCTCAGCGATACCGGCACCGAAGTTCGCTGAGTGGGGCGGATCTTTGTAGGGCTGGCCCAGGTTTGGCGGGTTGTCGTAAAACAAAAGGACCGGTGGATCATCCGGGGTCACCAGCGCATCAGGCGAGAACTTCTGGATCCAGGGCATCAACACTTCCCGTTTATCGAGAAACTCCTGCATGGTCCCTAGCCCAAAGGCATGTGGCCCATATTCATTGTTCGGAATCCACGCCTGCATCTGTTGTGGGTCAATGGTGGTCTGCGGCACGAAGGCGAGTACGCAGCGCAGCCGGGTGGATTCGCGGGAAATCGGATTTACACTCGCCGCATCACCCATGTCCGGGTGAAAGGCCAGCCAGAGTGCAGTGAAGCCGCCCGCCGACCCACCGCAGCCAGCGATGCGATCCTTGTCAATCTTCCACTCGCCCGCCTTGCTGCGCACAAACTGCAAGGCACTGGCGGCATCTTCAAGACAAGCTTTTACCGGTGGCGTGATTTTTTCCGCACTGGCATCCGGGATGAGGCGGTAATTGATCGAGACGACTGAAATACTGTTTTCGAGGCACTTCGTCAGAAAATCTGGATTCGCCTTATCCCCGGTCATCCACCCGCCGCCGTGAATAAAAAACAGAAGCGGGGCCGCCTGCTCAGATTTTGCCTGGTAGAAATCCAGCACCTGCCGCTCATGTCTGCCATACGGCACGTTTGCCAGGGTCGGCGGTACAGGCGCGGGCACCTGTGCCTGAATGCCCGCCAGGGACAAGACAGTGGCGGTGATGAGGACGTGGATTTTCGAGTGGAACAACCCAGCAAATGGCAAGAAAATCGGTTTCATTTATTCATTTTACTTTGAACCGCTCTGGTGTCCTTTCTTTTTTCTCTGTCCCCGCCTCACAAGCCGTGCTGAACCACGATGGGGCCTTCCCGGGTCGGGACTCCTCCTTTACGCTCGAGACTTAAGGCGAAGGCCACCGGATTTTTGATGTTGTGAGTGGGATTAAACGTAACCTGCACCGTTTGATTTGAAGTAACATGAAAAACGCCGCCGCTGACCGGGCTGGGAACATCCCGATCGACGATCCAAAGTTGATAATCCTGCTCCGGGGAGTTGGTGGGCAGGGTTCCGGTGCTCAGGATGCCAGACTGGCGGGTTTGATCCCAGGCGATGAGAACTTCATAAGCGAGATTTAGCTCCGATCTCAAGGCGGCGAGCCGGAGATTATTGAGACTGGCTTCGGTTTTTGAAACCCGCAAAGCATCGTTTAATTTTTCGATTTCATTGCTGAGCTGCTCTTGATTTCCAACCGATTGCGCGATTTGAAGTTTCAGGTCGCGATTTTGCAGGAAAAGACTGGCGATGAGCAGACCCAGAGCCAGCGAGGCCGCCGCAAGGGTGATCAGCCAAGGGGTGGACCGATTTTTGACTGTACCCTGTACGATCGGCGAATGTACCCTGTACGATGGCACCGATTTTTGAGGGCGATCCAGGGCGGCGACTGCATTCAGGATTTCATCGCGCAGACTCGCTGGCGGTTCCACCTGGGGGATATGTGCGGCCATGTTCCCAAAACCATCGGCGATTTCTTTGACCAAAAGCGCCAGACCCGGCTCACGACTGATTTGCCGGGCAAAAGCCTGCTCCTCTTCGGGGGCCATTTCCCCGAGGACATAGCGAATCGCTTTAGTTTCCTGTTCTTCGTGATCTTTAATCGTTCAAAATTCCCCAGTTGAGTGCGAAGCTTGTTCAAACCGAGCCGGATTCTTGATTTGATGGTGCCGAGTGGTAAATTGAGGCGGCTGGCGACTTCTTCATGAGTCATCCCGGCGAAAAAGGCGAGATCCAGCACCTCCCGTTGATCTGCCGGCAAATGGTCCAGGGACTGCTTGACGGCGGTTGATTGCTCTTTTTGTGACGCATAAGTGGATGGACTCAACGGTTCCACCCCCCGTTCGATCTCCACCCGAGAGGGCGCCAGCGGCCCTGGAATTCGGCTGGATTCGTAACGCATCCGGTCGATCGACTTTCTTCGCAGAATCATCACCATCCAGGAAAAGACTCCACTTTTGGCAGCATCATAATCAGCAGCGGATTTCCAGATGGAAACAAAGGTATCCTGAAGGACTTCGCGAGCCACTTCCGGGTGATTCAACATTTTCACAGCCAGCGAGTACAATCGTCTTGAATAGTTGTCGTAAAGATGGCTCAAGCCGCCGCGATCTCCCAGGGCAATTTGCCTGATCCATTGTTCTGCTTCACCATCTTCATTTTCGCCCATAAATTAAGAAATACGAATGAACCGCATTTTTTGACGTTCACGGAGACCGTTTTTTTTTGAGATTACACCGGAGCGTTTTGAGGAGCAACTTGATAACTGTGAAATAAATAAAGTGCCGATCCAAAGACCGGCACTTTTACAGACTATTGTTAATGAAAATTCAATCGCAATTACGGTAACAAAACTGTGTCAATTTCGTGAATCACCCCATTGGACTGCACCACATCATAGGTGGAAATACTGGCAGTATTCCCCTTGGCATCAGTGACGGTGACATTCATCGGACCGTTCATCGCCAGGGTGAGAGTTCCTCCGCTCAAGGTCTTGACTTCCGCTTTGCCGTCCCCCTTTTTGATGGCTTTCATCACCGCTGCGCCATCGAGTTTTCCAGCCACCACATGGTAGGTCAAAACACTCGTTAACTGGTCCTTGTTTTCGGGTTTTAGCAACGTCGCCACCGTCCCTTCAGGAAGCGCCGCGAAGGCATTGTTGGTTGGTGCAAAGACGGTGAATGGTCCCTCTCCCATCAAAGCATCCACCAAACCGGCAGCTTTAACAGCGGCCACCAGGGTGGTGTGATCTTTGGAGTTCACCGCATTTTCAACGATATTTTTCGTTGGCAACATGGCCTCTCCCCCGACTTTGACGTCGGCGCTTTGGAGGAGTCCGGTTCCGAAAAGACCTATTAAAGTAAGTCCAAATGCGGCGGTTAATTTATTTATTTTTTTCATGTCAATTGTGATTATTTTTTTATGGTTGTATAGATGGCGGACTAAAAATCCGCCTTACATGGAGGGATTCGGGAACGCGTTATTTTCAGATCACTTTTTCGTGAAATATTTTTTGCGGCGGATCTTTGTAGGGCTGGCCAAGATTCGGCGGGTTGTCGTAAACTAGAAAGACGGGTGGATCATCCAGAGTCACCAGGGCATATATGGTGAGAACTTTTGAATCCAGGGCAGCAACGCGTCCCGTTTATCGAGAATCCACGCCTGCATCTGCTGCGGGTCGATGGTGGTCTGCGGCACAAAGGCCAGCACGCAGCTCAGCCGGGTGTATTCGCGGAAATTGGATTGACGCTCGCCGGATCACCCATGTCCGGGTGAAAGACCAGCCACAGAGCGGTGCAGCCGCCCGCCGACCCACCACAGCCAGCGATGCGGTTCTTGTTAATCTTCCTTTCGGCGGCTTTGCTGCGCACGAACTGCAAAGCACTGGCTGCATCTTCTAGACCAGCTGTTTAGCCGAATGACCTTCAAGATTATATTTGAATCGCATTGGCCGAACCTTCGTCGCCGGGAGCCACGGGCGGGGTCAGAGGGATGTTGGTCTTTTCCTTGGCCTCTTTCAAAAGATTGATTTTGTCCTCCACCGGTTTGGCGGAAAGTTGCACGGGCGGGATCTTCAGTTTCTCTATCTCAACTCCCTGTTCGCCAATTGGCGCGGTTTTGGGGCGAGGAGCGGGTGTTTCACGAGGGGCGGGTGTTTCGCGAGGGGCGGGTCGATCCGTATTCATGTTGAAGGCGGATGCAAAATTATTGGGCAGAAAAACTTTGTCTGATGGGTTTTTCGAAATCATCTCGAAGCCCTCAATGTATTTCTGGGCAAGAAGAAGACTGGCGGCATCAGACGGGCCAACAATGGCACTCATTTCCCGCAAGTATTCCATTTCCGAGTTTTTCACGAGCGCAAGGGCTTCCGCCTGGGCCTGGGCGATGTTTCGGATCTGCTGGGCCTTTCCCTCCGACTCCAATGCGAGGGCTTCTCTTTTGCCCCGGGCCCGTGAGACTTGGGCCAATTCCTCGGCTTCAGCGGCCAGGATGATCTCTTTTTTCTTCGCTTCAGCATTGAGTTGGGTCTGCTCGGAGTTACCCTGCGCTTCAGCGATGATCGCCTTTTTCCGACGATCAGCATGGACCTGTTGGAGAAGGGCCTCGTGGGTTTTTCCATCAGTCAGAAGTTGTTGGATTTCCACCCGGGTAAACTTGACTCCCCATTTTTTACCACTTTCGATGAGTGCATCCGTAGTGTCCCGGCTGAGTTGCTCCCGATGGGTTGATAATTCATCAAAAGTGAACATACCGATGCTGGATCTGAGAACCCCGAGGGCTCGATCACGAATCGATAACGGAAGACTATCAGACTCGTAAACCGCCTTTTTTGCATCGACAATCTGCCAGAAAATGGAGGCATCCACCGTGATTTCGACATTGTCCTGGGTGTAAGCCTTGCTGCCGTGAGTGCTTGTATTTTGTTCTGAAAGTTCAATGAGATAGTGTTCCTTGTTGGCCACATCTCCCCAATGAGAGCCCTCAATATCAAGGCGTTTGATCCGCTCCAGGCCTCGTACAAAAAATCGCAAACCAGCTTTTTGAGTCCGGGCATATTTGCCAAGTCTTTCGATGATGACGCAGTGGCTTTGTGGGACTTTGTGGAATTTGATCATGAGTCTGACAATGCCCGAAGAATCAATCTCATCCAAGAAAAAAAGGAACAACCTGCCATAAATCAGGTGCCTGGCTGGAGCTAAAAACGAAACGGCTCTGGGACAAAAAATGTTCCAGAGCCGTTTTAGTTAAAGGATTTGGTGAAAATCTTACTTGATCATTTCGTCGATATTTTCAACCGACATCTTCACGTCAACTTGAGTTCCGTTGTATTTGACCAAGCCGTCCGGACCAACCACTACGAACCATGGCACATGGGGGCTCTTGTAACTGCCGCGGAGTCCGCCCATCCCTGGGAACGAAGCGGTGTAGGTATAGTGGCCAAATGGAATTTTGAGACCAAATTTGTCTGCGGTGGGCTGGAGCTTATCCACGGTGTTATCCAGGAGATTGCTAAAAACGGTCTGAACGGCAAGAAACTGAACTTTATCCTTCCCGGCGTAGTGTTCGACCAGTTCTTTGAGTCGGGGAAAAGCAACTGTCTGGCTTCCCTCGCTGGTTGATTGGAAAAAAAGCATCACCAACACCTTGCCTTTGTAGTCGGCTATTTTAAGGGTCTCTTTCCCAGCCGGAAGTTGGATCCATTTATCCACCACAAGTTCTGGAGCTGGTTCCCCAGCGACACCCTTCTCCAAGTCAGCGGCAACCGGGTCTATAGCAGCGTCTTGAGCCGTTGAAAAATAGGTGTTCCCCAATAAGAGGGCGATTGCAGCAAGTTGTAGGCTAAGTTTGTTCATGTTTCTGTGATCTACACGGAATGAAGGGCGGAATCTTATTC
>JBGSJM010000318.1:0-19337 GCA_041742015.1 Verrucomicrobiales bacterium
AACATAAAAAAGCAGCAGAGTATTGCAACGTCTGCGACCCACTAAAATTTCAGATAACCAATGAAAAAAATCCTACTTGGTCTCAGCGAGTTTTTCCAAATCAGCCCGCGGAAGCCCCATGGGAGCGTTGGTGGCGGCATACTTAGCACGGATCGCAGCCACCTGTTCCGCTGAGATTGCCGAAGCTGAATTTCCAAAACTGTTTCGAACATAAGTCAAAACCGCAGCAACCGACTTGTCATCCATTCCCGCACCAAGAGCCATCATTTGCCCCAGATAAGCACTACCAGGAGCTTTTTCTATCCCTTTCAAGACGGCCACTATCGATGCATCAGGATTTCCTAGTAGAAGTTTGGAACCCTCAAACGACGGTGCCATTTTCTGAGGTCCCACTTGAAGCCCTTTTCCATCGAGTCCATGACACGCTCCACAAGTTGCAAAAGCGGTTTTGCCAAGAGCAATCTGTTCTTCCGGCACAGCCGCCGACGACGGTTTTGAACTCTTCACAGGCTCCGGAGGAGCTTCTACATAACCGCCCCCCTTAATAAAAGCGGCTCCAACAAAACCTAACATGATGATCAATGAAAGTGGAACAAGTAACAAGAAAATCATGCCAACCAGCGAAGCCAGCGGGTTTTTGGAATCTTTGTTGTGGTGATGGTCGTGATCGCTCATGGTTGGCGTGAAAAAAGCCTCAAAATTTCGGAAGTCAATCTGAATGACTGGAGATTACCTGACTAAATACGCGAGATTTTTTCCCGCAGACGGTGCCAAAACCCATCAATTCATAAAAAGTCATGAATTGCGCCGATATTCCTCGCTGTAACTTTGCCGAAACGAGCTAAAATCGCTAAATGAAATATCCGATTGCCCTTGTTTATGCACTTCTCGGCCAATTCGCATGGTGTGGACCCAAATTTGAGCGCCAAGTTATCGATGCCAACGTCGAAATTGGCTACGGACTGGCAATCGGAGATGTCGATGGGGACGGAAAAGAGGACATTCTCATCGCCGACAAAATTCATTTCTCCTGGTATCAGAATCCCAGTTGGGAAGAATTTGTGATAGCTCGAAATCTAACCCTGCGAGACAATGTCTGCATCGCAGCACAAGATATAAACGGAGATGGCAAGGTGGAGGTAGCTGTCGGGGGCAGGTGGAATCCCGGAAATACAATGGACCCAAAGGCATCGGGATCAGTCCATTACCTTGATCGCCCTGCAGATCCAAAGGGTGCCTGGAAGCCAATTGAACTTTTTCACGAACCTACGGTGCATCGGATGCGATGGGTCCCAGGTGCCAACAAAAAGTTTAGCCTCGTGGTTTTGCCGCTGCATGGGATCGGCAATAAAAATGGTGCCGGAGAAAATGGAGTCAATGTTCGGGTCTATGAACCGGATTTGAACTCCCTCAATCAAAGTCAATCGTGGACTCACCGCGTGATCGATAAAAGCCTCCATGTCACCCACAACTTTGACCATTTCCAGAGCGATTTGTATATCGGTGGTGCTGAAGGTATCGTGAAACGCAGTGTCATGGATGGTACTGAGCGAGATACTCGGATTATTTCCCCGGAAAATTCAGTACCCTCAACCAGAGGAGTCGGGGAAGTTCGCAAAGGGAAAGATTTTATTGCCGCGATCGAACCCTTTCACGGCAATGACCTGGTTGTCTACACCGAGAAGGAGGACGGTGAAAAAAAATGGACCCGACATTTGCTGACCGACCAACTGGCTGATGGCCATGCCCTCGGAGTCGCCAATCTCTTCGGAAGTGATGTCGAAGAAGTTATCGTGGGGTGGCGAAAACCCAACGCTGCCGGGGAGATGGGCATCCAAGTCTATTCCCAAAGTTCTGATCATCAATGGCAGAGTCATTGGGTGGATCAAAACGAAATGGCCACGGAAGATCTCCAGATTGCTGACCTCAACGGCGACGGAAAAATGGACATTATCGCCGCAGGGCGATCCACCAACAATCTCGTGATCTATTGGAACCGCTCGGAGTGATCCCAAAAACTGTAATCAGATGATTAAACTATTCACTTTTCTCGGAATTCTTTCTCTTTGCTCAGCGCTTCAAGCCGCAGATCGACCGAACATCATGGTATTTCTGGTTGATGACATGGGGGTGATGGACACCTCAGTCCCTTTTTTGACCGACGAAAACGGTTCCCCAAAGCGATATCCCCTCAATGATTATTATCGCACTCCCGCGATGGAACGCCTCGCCAGCCAGGGAATCCGTTTCAACCAATTCTATGCCATGAGCGTATGTTCACCCACTCGCATTTCGATTTTGACCGGGCAAAATGCAGCGCGCCACCGCTCCACCAACTGGATAAATCCAAGTTCCGACAACGCCGGGGCCTTTGGCCCGAAAAACTGGAACTGGGCGGGCCTGAAAAAGGGAGACATCACCCTCCCTGGAGTCCTTCGCCAAAGCGGGTATCGAACCATTCACATCGGGAAGGGACATTTTGCGCCTTTTGAACATGAGGGCTCCGATCCGGCCAATCTTGGCTTTGATATCAATATTGCCGGAGGATCGATGGGAGCCCCGGCCAGTTACTACGGCTCAAAAAACTTTGGAGCCCAAAGTAAAAGAAACAATCATACCCCACCCCATCTTGAAGCCTATCATGGGACCGATACCTTTCTCACCGAGGCCCTGACCCTCGAAGCCAAAAAGCAGGTTATAAAATCCATTGAAGACCAAGTGCCCTTCTTTCTTTATTTTGCGCACTACGCTGTTCACGCTCCATTTGAGTCCGACGCCCGGTTTGAAAAAAACTACGCAACCTCTATTAAACCAGCCAATGCCAGAGCCTTCGCTACTCTGGTCGAAGGAATGGATAAATCACTCGGCGATATGCTCGATTTTTTTTCCGAAAAGAAAGTCGCAGAAAATACCCTCGTTTTTTTTCTGGGCGACAATGGAACTGATGCCCCGCTCGGCGACCAGCATGTCGTCGCCTGTGCCGCCCCTCTTCGTGGAAAAAAGGGAGCCCACTACGAAGGCGGGATGCGTGTTCCCTTCATTGCCGCCTGGGCCGCTCAGAATCCCGATAACCAATGGCAAAAACAACTCCCTATTCCCAAAGGCATCATACAACAGCAACTTGCCAACGTTACCGACCTGTTTCCAACCATTTTGGAAATCACCAACACGCCCCCGCCCGAAAATCATTCCGTAGATGGCTCCCTCCTTCAACCCCTTCTCACCGATGGGGCAGATCCTACCCACCCAAACCAGTTTTTGATGCACTATCCGCATGGCAAACACCGTAGCAACTACTTCACCACGTGGAGAGACGGCGACTGGAAAGCGATCTACCACGCCATCCCGGATGAGCCCACCGCTGGAGGTTTGATCCAGTTTTCAGGAGGACACTATGAACTTTACAACTTAAAAGAAGACCCTTTCGAATCCAAAAATCTGGCTTCCGAAGCTCCCGAACAGCTTCAAAGAATGATAAAAGGCATGATCACCCAGCTTGAAGCCAAAAATGCCGTCTATCCGATTTCGGCAGAAGGAAAAGAGCTAAAACCTGTGTTACCTTGATCACTTAAAAATTGGCACCAGCATAGTGGCTCGGGATGCCGATTGTACCCTGTTGGATCGTTGATTGTACCCTGTTGGATCGTAACTCCAGTCCGTTTTGATGTTTCCAAAAGGCGTTCGATTATCCAAAGGTAATGGCCGATTCTTGAGCCTCTGCCAGATCTCACCTTGACGCTCTTCATATCCCCCCTATTTTTCGAATAGAAAGCATACTTTCCCGATCAGGAATAGGCCATCACGATTTTAACATAAACTCTCAATGAAATTAGCGATTGATTTGGATGCAGCTAACGCCGAGTTAGTCGGCAAAAACTCGGATGAGATCATTCGCTTTGCGCTTGATGCCGCTGATGGGAATGCGATTGTAACAACTAATTTTCGCCCACTCGAAGCCGTCATTCTCCATCTCGTGACCCGCCAAAAACCAGACATTAAAGTCCTCTGGATTGATCACGGACTCAATTTGAAGCCCACCTATCAGTTTGCCGACAAAGTCATTCATCTTTTGAATCTAAACATTCATAAGTACACGCCCCTCGAAGTCGCCAAGATTCCAGAGGCTGCTTATTATCCCGAAGACGAGCGAACCCCAAAACAGGTGGCCGACATTCACGCCTTCAGTGAGTTGGTGAAGCTGGAGCCTTTTCGGCGGGGAATGTCGGAACTCAACGCAGCAGCTTGGTTTACTGCGTTGAGAAGGGTTCAAAACGAGAACCGTGCGGGAATGAAGTTTCTGGAGGTCGGACCCGGCGGCATTCTCAAAGTGAACCCACTCCTGGAATGGACCGATGCAGATATGAAAGGCTATTTGGCAGAAAATAACCTCCCAGATGAATCCTCATACTTCGACCCTGCCAAGGCAGGGGAAAAGTCGGAATGCGGACTTCACGATGGTCGCCTTAGCCCTTGAAACAAACTTCTCGATTTCCAAAAAAAGTGAGGCCCACTGATTAGGTGGACCCCACTAGGAACCGCTTGTTTTTTGCTTGATCCGACTCAATAAGGAGGAATCCTTGTCTAAGCCGAACTTCGCTTCTGTCTTCATAAACAAAGACGGCCATCCCCCAAAACTTATGTGATCTTTTTCAAGAAAAAGTGATAACTGACATTTTCAGCTTCTCAGTAGCCAAAAACGTTGCTTTTAAAAACAAACTACGACAATCTGATTCGCTGAAATTTTATTTTACTTTGTGCCGAAAACGGTCATATTCCGCCTCTCCGAGCGCAATCGCCGTAGGTCCTTCATGTCTTACCATTCATTATAAGGCGGGTAAGAGGTAATAAACGCTCTGTGAAGGGTAACCCGGCTACTCATCAGACAAATGTCAATTAAGTTAGCACCATTCGAAATTCCGGATCGTCTCGTTAAAAACGAAGACACCGCCACCAGTAACTACGCCATGTTTACCGCCGAGCCGTTTGAGGCTGGGTATGGACACACCATTGGAAACAGCCTTCGCCGGGTGCTCCTCGGTTCTTTGGAGGGCGCATCGATTACCTCCGTTCGCATTGCAGGTGCGCAACACGAATTTACCTCACTCCCCGGAGTGGTGGAAGATGTGACTGAAATTATCTTGAATTTGAAGCAAATCCGCTTCAAGCACTTCGATGACAAAGATCCTGCCACACTTTCAATCAACGTCGACAAAGCTGGCCCTGTCACGGCTGCAGACATTCAGGCGATCTCTCAATATGAAATCGTCAACCCAGAGCAACACATTTTGACTCTGGATCGCGACACAAAATTTCAACTCGAAATGGAAGTTCGTGTGGGCCGCGGCTTTCATACATCGGAAGACAACAAGCATCCTGACATGCCCATCGGCGTGATTCCTATTGACTCGATCTTTTCACCCGTTCGCAGGGTGAAGTATTCTGTCGAAAATACCAGGGTGGGACAAAGAACCGATTACGATAAACTGATTCTCGAAATCTGGACAGATGGTCGTCTTGAGCCGCATGAAGCCTTGCTTCGAGCATCTGCCATCCTGCGTCATCACCTCAACGTATTTGTCAACTATGATGACAATGCCATTCACATTGATGAGCGTCCGGAAGCTCATACCGAACAGGATTCTGAACTCAAAAAACTTCTAAACATGAGTGTCAACGAAATTGAACTGTCAGTTCGTGCTGCAAACTGCCTCAACAACGCAATCATCACCACAGTCGGTCAGTTGGCAATGAAGTCAGAAGCAGAGATGTTGAAGTATCGCAACTTCGGTAAGAAATCACTCAACGAAATCAAGGATAAATTGACCGAATTGGGACTGGGGCTTGGTATGCCGATTGATCCAACGTTGCTAGAACAACCTTTTGCCGCGACGCTCCTCGGTAAGGATCGTTCATCGGAGGGCCCTGGTCTTGCCGCTCTGATTGCTCAGAACCCAGATAACTTTCGCTAATGAAAAGAAAAGACAAGTATGTCTTGCGACCATTAAAACACTTTTATTAAAAGCACATGAGACACCGTAGTAAAACCGTCAAGCTCAAGAGGGACAAGGCTCATCGCGACGCGATGCTTCGCAATTTGGCCAGCAGCCTGATTGAACATCGTCGAATCAAAACCACCCTCGCAAAAGCAAAAGCCCTTCGGCCATTTGCTGAAAAGCTGGTTACTCTGGGCAAGGAGAATACGCTGCACAGTCGCAGACGTGCTTTGTCGATTCTCGGAAGCAATCAGCTTGCGCAGAAGAGTATTCAACAATTGTTTGGAGTCATCGCTCCAGCCAGTTCTGATCGCAAAGGAGGTTATTGCCGGATCATCAAATTGGGACAGCGTCACTCGGACTCGGCCGCCATGGCCATCATCGAGTGGGTTGATTCAGGAGTTGAAATTGGTGCCACTGTTGAAGCTCAGGAATAGTTCAGCAAGTTTTCATATCAATTAAATGCTAATGCCTCTTCCGATGCGGAAGGGGCATTTTGCTGTTTATCCTTCTCAAATCCATCGAGAAATGGCCAACACTGGGGAGTATTTATCTCCAGCTATTGATTCTCAAAGAAGCTCAAACAATATTTTGATAATTATTGTAATTATAATAGTTTTATTGTAGGTTATCTTCATGAAGATACACGTCACTCAAACACAACGCAGTAATGCTTTTACCATGGTCGAAATGGTGTTGACCGTTGCAGTTGTCGCCATTCTCGCACTGATCGGGACCGTCACGATAACCACGGTTAAACCCGCTGCTGAGCTTTCGAAAATCCAATCGGATACTCAAGTTCTCAATACCGCCATCAAGATGTATAAACACAGTGGTGGAGATCTCTCGTCGGCTACCACTGCCGGAGATGTAATTGCCAAACTAAAAACCATCCGCCAGAAGTCGACTTCGCAATCGTTTGTTGGCTTTACCGGATCCATGATCGATTCCCGCCTTACCCTTGTGCCCATCCCGGCTACCCAAAAAGGTGCCCGAGCGGTATATGACAACGCGGCAAAACGGTTCTATGTGACCAGCAATGCCGTAGCGGGATATAGATTCGACTTACTTGACCAGGAAAATGGCGTCCAGCAAATCGAAGAATCCAGAGCTGAATCCGCACTTGAATATGCGGTCACCAGCAATTGGGTGTGGGATTATCAAGACGCTCCAGCACCGGCAAGACTGGACCCAACCCTAGTCACCAAAGTGACTACCATCACCCCGACGCCGAACGCTCCAGAAACGGTCGAAACCCCGACCACCCCACCAAGCCCGGTTCTCGCCAAGCTCCTGCCACCGACATTTTCCATTCCCTTTGGGCATTACAATCTGTCTGATTTCCCAATGGCACTAATTTTGAACAATCCGAATGGCAGCTCTACCGGTAAGATAATTTATGGCATCATCAGTTCGGAAAACTGGCAATGGCAGGAATACACTGGACCCATCAATGTAGGCCCGTCCGACAAGGTCCTTGCCTTTGTCGAATCAGCCAAACCACAGGAGTTTCATCACAGTGACCCGGTCGACGAATACTACGACTGGATTGCAACCCTTGGTGCCCCTCAAATCGAAGTTTCGTCGAACGAAATCGAGGCCAGAGCGGGCTCCGTCACAGTCACGATCACTCATGAAAATAATCCAGACTATTTCCAATACGGAGAAAAACAGCTCCCAATTAGTTCAGGCTCATTTCAGGTTGAATATAAATTGATTCCTCTGGTAGCTGGAGAGGGCACCGAAACCGGTTGGGCCACCTATTCCAGCCCATTTGATGTAGGTGGCCCCCAGTTCCCGAAGGGCTTCGAGGTAGTTTCACGTGTAAAGTCAAACACTCCAAACTTCATAGATAGCGGGGAAGCTAATCAATCCGTCTCCGGCTATTACAAGCTGGATACCCCCCAGATCAACTCCAATAAGGAATTCTTGACGCACGTCAGTGAAACGGCGGTGATCTCTATCAGTAATCCAAATCCTCCGGGATCTTCACAACTGGTTTACCAAATTCTTGACCATCTGGGAAATTCCACCACTGGATGGCTGGATTATTCAGCTTCGTTTTCGGTTTCAGGTAACAATTTCCCCCGTGGATTTACGATTGTTTCCAAGGCCCTACCCTTAAACAACTATTACCGGAATAGCAACGAAGTGAATAAGATCCTCCAAGTTCAATTTTATGGAATTGAGCTGACTGGCAAAACCATCTTTATCCTCGATTCCTCCGGCTCGATGCTTACGAATGCTCGCATTTCCCGTCTCAAAACCGCCACTGTAGCCGTTTTATCATCCTTTAATACCCACGATCAGTTTGCCATTATTGATTACGATTCTACACCCAAAATCCTAAGCACCTGGGGCTCATCTGATTCATCCAGAAAAACTGCTGCTATCAACTCGGTTAAAAGTATGATTGCTTCAGGCGGCACGATGTACAATAGCGCGCTTCTCGCTGCCATATCACTAAATGCAGTCGGAGCTAAGCAGGTCATCTTTCTGAGTGATGGTCTTCCGAACGACGCCCCAAATCCCATACTTCAATCGGTCCAAAACCTTTTAAGTATTGGCATTGAACGATTTGACACCATTTCCCTGGGAGTGGATTCCCAAATCCTGAAAGACATGGCGAGTGCAGGCAATGGGAAAAACACGATTATTAATGACTAATTCGCGAATCCAATTCAAAAATATGACCAGAAACTTAATTCCCATTTTGACTATGGGTGCTTTTATCGCAACAGCATTGGTTTCCTGCGGAGAAAAGGAAGTCTCACTACCATCTACTCCGGTAGATTCCCTCGCGGCAATAACTGAAAAGGAAACGCAAATCAGGGATGAAGCCATCAGTGACCTCCTCTCCATAAAGAGTGAAGTGAGAAAAGCGATCGATGAAAATATCAACTTGGAGTCGGTTAAAGGGTTCATTACTGATCTGGAGAGCTTCCGTCCCCGGTTGGAATACATTCATATGAGGACAGCGAACCTCCCCGAGAAGGAACAGATGGTGATTCGTGGGAATTTAGCGGTCATTACCAAACAACTGGAAAAAGACTTACTTGCCATTCTGGCCAAAGCCCCAGGTAACGATGATCTAGCGGTTGAGATCTCTCATCTCCGGGAGCAACTGTCCCCGATTCCACTGTCATCCATGCTCCACATGACGACCAACTAGACTAGGCAATAACCAGAATTGCTAAAATCGCCGGTGACTTTCGAGTTTCCGGCGATTTTCGTTTTCACTTACTTAACAAACAGGCTTAGCAACATCACGAATCCAAAAGACACCAGGGAAATGGCTATGGAGATAAGTGACCACGTCTTTAAAGTTTGTTTCTCAGTCATCCCCATATAACGTGAAATCATCCAAAACCCAGAATCATTGACGTGGGAAAAGCCAGAGGCACCGGCGGCAATTGATATCGTGATTAACGCCAGGACCGGTTGGGAAAGATTTTCCGTAAATCCAACCATCAACCCTGCTGCGGTCAACATAGCCACTGTAGCAGAGCCTTGGGCGATGCGCACCAGCGTAGCAAATATGTAGGCCAGAGCCACCACCGGAATCCCACTATTTCCAAAAATATCAGCAAGTGCTTCAGCAATCCCTGTTGAAATCAAAACACCCTTAAAAACTCCGCCAGCACCCGTGATAAGAATGATAATGCCGGCAGGCCCCAGAGCTTGGGTGCAGAGTTCGAGGATTTCCTCTTTTGTCCCGCCTCGTTTTACACCCAAGTACCACATAGCCAGAAGGGTAGCGCCCAACAGTGCGATCACGGGATGCCCCAAAAAGTGAATAATCTGATACTGAGGCGAACTGGTGGCCAAAGCACCGTTGAGGGCTGCAATTCGCGCGCTGTTTGACAAGCCGGGATCCAGACCGCCCGAGACGATTTGCTCCACCACTGTCGATGCTAGAATCATGACAATTGGCATCCCAATCAAACCCAGCACCAAGCTGACCGGAGGAAGCTTCCCTTCCTCCTCCACCTTCCTTTCCGCGAGATGGGTCGGTAGTGGCACATCGACCAATCTGCTCACCTTTGCGCAAAGCCACGGTCCGCAGATGATAGCCGTTGGCAAGCCCACGAGAATGCCAAAGGCAATCACCCAACCCAAATTCACCCCCAAAATGTAGCCAACCGCAACTGGCCCGGGAGTCGGCGGAACAAAGGAATGGGTCACAGCCATCCCCGCCACGAGAGGAAGTCCAAAGATCAAAATACTTTTTTTGGTGTCCCGGGCCAGGGCGTACAAAAGCGGTGCCAGAATTACCAGCGCCACATCCAAAAACACAGGAATTGAAATAATGAATCCGGTCAATAACATCGCCCACGGAGCCTTTTTCTCTCCAAACATCCTCAGAGTTGATCTAGCCAGCGACTGGGTGCCTCCAGAATACTCCAACAAGGCACCAAATATCGCCCCTACCCCAATAATTGTAGCGATAAAGCCTAGCGCACTTCCCATCCCATTAACTACAGTGCTACCTATTTCGGTCAAACTGAGTGCATAAGGGTTTTTCAAACTTCCCGGTTTGGTGATCGGACCACCGTCAATCGAATCCCTTAAAATCAATGTATCGGCATCCTGAACGGCGAAAACGGTGTGCATCCCATTGTAAACGCCAGGTTCACACCCGGCAACCACCACCTTCGCTCCTACTTCCCGTCCGTGTCCGGGCACTTTAAGGACCAAATGACCATTTTCAATTGAAGCACCAGTCACGGCAGTCTTTTCCGCTTTGCCATTCACAAATACCGCTCCCACTGCGACGGCGATGGAGGCAACCAGCAGTGCAATAAACGCCTGCCACTTGAAGCGCAAAATCATCACCAGCAAAAAGAAAATGCCAAACGCCAGCAACGCGATCAGCGAGGGAACCGGCAAAGGCCCTTGGCTGAATATGGGACTAATATTGAATAATGGAGACATTGGTATTTTCTGGATTGCTTTGAGCAAGCCGTAAGAAGTTGACAAATCCCTCCCTCAAAGTAAACCAAAAAACACTGTTAAATCGCTTATTTGTCCCCTCTTAAATCACCGATTGTAATCTCTTTAGTCGCTGAATTGTACCCTCTTAATTTGAAAGCTATTTAGCTTTTCCGAATTTGACCGATACATGTTGGCTCCTTTCTTCCAAAAAACGCCATTCCAACTCTCTGGCTTTTGAAATGCCAATACGCCGATCAGCCAGCACTAAAGTTTCCCTTTCAGGGGCACGGGATAAAAATCCCCTTGCTTTTGATTCGACAAGGGGTTTGCCATGATCTTCTCGACCAATACCCAGAGCCATGCTCAATTTTCCGGGGCCGGAACACAGCTTGGTGATCTCCTCCAAGTTGCGTCGCTTTTTCATCTTTTCGATCCCTGAAAGCGGTTCAAGTGCCCGAAGCAACACGAATCCGTTATTTCCGTTCACCGGATTTTTGCAGAGGATATTGGTCAGCCAGTACCTACCGTAATTCAGATAAATGTAGGCACTCCCAGCAACCCGGCTGGCGACAAAATCACGGGCGGAAAGACGAAAAAAGGTGTGGCAAGCCTCATCTCCATGTTCGGCGTAAGCTTCGGTCTCTACAATTCGGCCCACACAATCGTCCCACTGAAAAATGCAGCCAATCAGGTCCTCAGCGCAATCCTGAGGATCCCGCTCGAAGAACTCTTTTTTAATTTGCTTCATCCATCAACCACAAAAAAAACCGACACCCTACGGTATCGGTTTTTGCGAAAATAAGAGGCGTTAACTAGCCAACATTACTCCGGTTTGGGAGTCTTGGGTTTAGGAGCAGCGGAGAATTCTTCCAGGGAAAGATCACCGCTTTTGTCTTTGTCTTTCGACGCAAATCCCTTTTTAGGATCTTTGCCAGCTTCTATTTGCTTTTTAGCTCCTGGGCTGGCAAGGAATTCTGCCTCGGTCAGTTTTCCATCAGCATCAGCATCCATTTTCTTAAATGCGGCTGCAGGATCTCCCTTGCCTTTAGCTTTGGCTTTTCCTTTTTCCTCTTCTGCGGCAAAGCCAACTGAAAGAACTGCTGCAAAAACGACTGCAAGTGTCAAGAATTTCTTAATCATGAATATTTCAAGTAATAGTTTGGTAATTTAGGTAAATTTGGAAAGCTGTCTCAACTCACCACCTAATGAACCTGCATTTTAACGATTGGTTGCAGGAAAATGATGACTATTTTATTTTTTTCTTAAAGCGGCTTCCATGAGGGCGAAATTTCGGGAAACCAGATCTTTGCGATCTTCCAAAAGCCCCGCAGTTAACATAGCGCCATCATGCAACTGATCGATCACGAGCCTGGCCAGGTCGGGATTAGATGATTTAGCCTCATATAGTTGCTTCATTAAATGATGCCGGGGATTGATTTCCATTTCCACTTCGAGAGGTGGAGCTTCTTCATCGGGATGCATTGCCTTCATCATCTGGCGCATCTGCGCTGACATGCCATGTTCGGGAGTAAGAACCGCTACCGGGCTACCAATAAGGCGTTTCCCGGAGAAAACTTTAGTAACACGATTCCCAAGGTGCTCCCGAATAAAGGAGCAAAGGTTGGTAATCTCGTCCTCGTTGAGTGATTCCCCTTCGGCTTGAACCGAATCGTCAAGCTCGACATCAGCTCGATCAATGGAAACGAGGTGCTTTTCTTTGAACTGGCGAAGGTTCTGGATAAGATAATCATCAACCGAGTCAAAGAAATAAATGACTTCGATCCCCCGCGCTTTAAAGGCCTCAAGGTAAGGACCAGCCTCAGCCGTTTTTCGATCCGGGGTGATCAAATAATATATTTTATCCTGCCCCTCTTTGGCCCGGGTCAGATAATCCTCAAATCCTCCACTGACACCTGGCTCGGTCAGAGAACTTTCAAAGCGCAAGAGCTTGGCCAGATTTTCCCGATTTTCGTAGTCAGTAACAACCCCCTCTTTGATGAAGCGGGAAAACTTGTGATAAAACTTGCTGTATTTGACGGGGTCATCTTTCGCCTCGGAATCAATGAATTTAAGGAACCTCTTGATGACCACCTTGTTCAATTTACGGACCAAAGCACTATCCTGCATGGATTCGCGGCTAATATTGAGCGGAACTTCGCTAGAATCAATAACACCACGAAGGAAGCGGGCCCAATCCGGGAGCAGTCCATTTGGCTTGGCATCGATCAACACGTTTTTACAATAAAGCGAAACTCCTGCTTCCATCTGACCGAATCCGAACAACTCGGTATTTTCGGTTGGAACGAAAATCAGAGCATTAAGTTCAATCGGTGAATCTGAGGTAAAATGCATCCGATAAAGGGGCTCATCGAAGGCTTTGGATGTAAATTTATAGAATTCCGTGTATTCCTCGTCAGAAATATCGGATTTTTGCTTTCTCCAGATCGCCTCCACTTTATTAACCCGTTCGCCATTTAGGAGAATCGGAAAGGGAACAAAGGCAGAGTAATTTTCGAGTATGTGTTTAATCCGCGATGAACCGGAATACTCCTTACATTCTTCCGTTAAATTCAGGACAATTTTGGTGCCGCGCCGTTCTCCACTGGAGTCAACAATTTCATACCCGGTACGACCATCACTGGTCCACAAGAGGTTTTCTCCATCCTTTTTCCAAGTGTGGGTGTAAGCTTTCACTTCACTGGCGACCATAAAAGCGGAATAAAATCCGACTCCAAACTGACCAATCAGAGCACTGTTTTTTCTGGCCTGTTCTTCCAGGGCTTTAACAAACTGTTTCGATCCAGAGTGAGCAATGGTCCCGAGGTTTTTGTGCAGTTCCCCACGGTCCATTCCGATGCCGTAATCAACGATAGTGAAAGTATTGTCATCCTGATTGGTGGTGATATGAATCTCCAGGGGCAATTCATCATCAAAGACCTCTTTTTCGGTGAGTTGGAGGAGGCGCAATTTCTCCAGCGCATCAGATGCGTTGGAAACCAGTTCGCGGACAAAGATCTCTTTATCCGTGTACAATGAATTGGTCACGATATCGAGTACCTGACTGACATCGGCCTGAAACTCTCTTTTTTCGTAGTTATCTGACATGCAAAATCTCATAGCCAAAGGCTGGGCAATGTCAAGGCATCACACAGTCGGATTGCTATTTTGTCAGGCCAATTTCTGGGCTTCGGATAATCGCCGGTGTTTTTCCTCTATTTCCAATTCTTTGATCGCAACCAGGGTTCCAGCGATCGTACCAAAAGTAGGCGCAAACATCCAGCCGAACAAAGGGATCAGCATGAGGATGATATATCCGGCACCCAGGCCCGCTGAACAGCCTGTGCGATATTTCACAAAACTAAGACTTTCTTTGACGCTCAGCCCGCGGTGTTCGAGGGGAAAATCCATCAACCCAAACCCCATAAAACGAGATTGATTGATGAACAATCCGATCGAAGCCGTGAGTTGCCCTATTATGGGAATAAAATTACAGCAAAGAAAAAACAAATTAAAAAAGACCTCTTTCGAAATGTTCCCAAAGTTAATCCTGATACCCCGCCACAAAGACTGTGGGACGGTCAGTGGCGAGGTGCTGTTATCGTTCATCACCGCGCGGTAGGTCGCTTCGGCCAGTTTTCCGAGAAAGGGAGACAGCACCACTAGAACTACATGTTTCTGAACGATCAAAAAAAGCAACAGCATGATGATAAACGTGGAAATTTGGGTTACCGAATTGATAGCAGTATCCATCCAGGCCCAAGGGACCACGATTTGGGAATCAACCCATTTGGTCAGCCCGGCCGAGGTGAACCAAAAAATGCTCACCATCGTCAAACTGAGCACCAGACTGATCAAGGCAGGGACAAATTGCACTGACCACAACTTATATTGAAACAGGGTGGGGATCACCCGAAAATAAGCACCCAACCCCATTAGAAATCCGGGCAAAAAACGACGGCGCAGAGGCTGCGGACGTCTGGACAATGGTTTAGAGCCCATCAAGAAGCGTGTTTTAAAACTTCTCGATCCTATTTTTTAGAATATTCGGCCAAACGGGCTTTGTATTCTACATTTTCAGGTGCAAGCTTTACGGCCTTTTCCATGTATGCGATAGCCTCCTTCACATTGCCGGTTTTATGATAAGCCTGAGCAATGTGGTCCAAAACGGTATGATCACTCTCCTCCATCAATGCCTCGGCGCGAACCAACTCATTCAAGGCTTCGATATAGCGTTTCTTTTTAAAATAAAACCAACCCAGACTATCAGCAATCGCACCGGAATCAGGCTCAAGCTTGGCTGCTTTTTTGATAAGCTCGCCGGCAACATCAATATTTTTGTCATTCTCCAGCCACATGTATCCGAGATAGTTCAGCACAGTAGCCCGGAATTGGTTTTGTTCTTCACCATCGGGAATCCTCTCAAGGGATTTCTGGAAAAGTTGGGCCGCTTTGTCAAAATCTCCCACCCTTTCTACTGCGGAGCCAAATTGGAAATAAACTTCATGGTTGAGACCAGAAGCGGTTTGCGCTTTGGACAACTCCTCAATCTTTTCATACTGCTTGACGGCATCTGCCCACTTTTCCAGATAACGAAGAGGGAAAGTCAGTAAAAATGCCAATTCCATGGAATCCGGATATTTCTTTTGACCTGCCTCCAAAACGGCTACCGCATCTATTAATTTCTCCTGCTGAATCAGAAGTCGGCCCAGCGCCAGATATTCCGGCGTGGCAGCATTTTCCTGAAGTTTAATAGAATTCTGGAGATGAATAATCGCATTTTCAAAGTCCTCCAAAGCCAGGTAATTCCGTGCAATTTCCTTCTCAATCTGGTGGTGCTCTGTCTTTGGGGTGGCCTCGTCCTTTAATTCGGCTTTTAGTTCAGCAATGTCCGCAACCAGATCTTCTGGTTCTTGCGAAAAGCCGAGTGTGGTATGAATAATAAAAACAAAAACAACAAGGAGTCTAAATAAATGGCTAATCATGGATGAGAATACAGTGGTTTAATAACGCTGGTAAAATCGATCTTCTTTGAAGCGTTCCCTGAAATCGGATCGAGTATTTTTAAGCCTCATCCTAAAAGACATCATAAGCCAGGCTTGGGTGCAGTTTTTTCGGGCTGGGGCAAAGTCTGCACTGGAGTAAGTGCGGTACCACTCTGATAGCTGGCAAGACGCTCGGAATATTCCTTCTTTTCCGGCTCAAGTTTGACCGCCCGCTGCATATAATCGATCGCCTTGTCCTTCTGCCCCAGGGCATAATAGGTCTGGGCAATATGATCAAGGATAACCGCATCCAGTGGCTCTCCATCCTGTTCCATCTGCGATTCAGCACGCAACAACTCCTTTTTCGCATCTTCGTATCGGCCCTTTTTGAAGTAAAACCAACCCAAACTATCTGCAATCGCCCCGGATTCGGGATCCAAATCCACGGCAGTTTTGATCAACTCCCCGGCCTCGTCGATATTCATGTCGTTTTCGATCCACATGTATCCAAGGTAATTGTAGACCAACGCAGTAAACTTCCGGTCCTCGTTTTCTGGATTTTGCTTGGCGATCAGCTCAATCGTTTTCTTAAAAAGCTTGGCTGCCCGATCAAAATCTCCGTCCCGCTCAACGGTGGAAGCGAAATTAAAATAAAATCGATCGCCCAGCATTTCAGGCCGATGAACTTTGGCGCTTTTCTCACAGGCTTCAAAGTATTTTGTCGCCTCCTTAAATTGATTGCTACTCCGCAAAGGAAACGTAATTAACCAGGGAAACTCTGGATTATCAGGGAAAAGATAAAGCGCCTCTTTTAAGAATTTGATGGCCTCTTCATGCAGATTTTCGCTGACCATTTCCCGCGCCACCCTCAAATAATCTTTGGCAGATCCTTTCCCTATTTTCAAGGCGAGGCGTTCGTGTTTTACGGAGTTGGAGGCGTCCCCCAACTCTTTGTAAGCCGTAGCGATGAGACGGTGAGCTTCAACATCCCCGGGATTGATTTCCACAATCCCAAGCAGGGTCTCAATATAACTCGGCAAGTCACCCTTCTCCCGGCAGACTTTCGCCAGTTTTTGGCGAAGGTCCAATCGATCAGTCTGGAGTTTAATTAAGGCACGATAGATTGCATCTGCTTTTTCATGCTGTTGGGTCACCAGATAAAAATCCCCGACCCTCTCACTGACACTTTCATTACCATTGGAATACTCGGTCGCCTTAGCGTAAAATTCATTGAGAATCGCCAAATCCTTCTCATTTTCCTCTACCCCGATCCTGATAGGCCAGACCCGGGTGGCAACTTTGCCCAGACGAATCCAAAACTCTGGATCCGAATTTGGTTTTTTAAGGGCATCCTTAATGAGATTCTGGGCTTCCGCGTTTCTCTTGCCAAGCAGATACATCTTGGCCAGATGTTCATAAGTCATGGCATCTCCCGGAAACATCTCAACAGCCTGAACAGCCAGAGCGAGCGCCCGGTCTTTATTATCCTGGTTATTGGAGTGGTAGGTGGAGAGAAACTCCGACAACATGATGTATGGGAAAGGGACCCCAGAGTTTCGCTGCAAGGTTGACTCAAGAAGCTCTCTAGCTGTTTCCTGTTTACCTGATCGGGAGGCCAGAAGATAAGCACATTTTCTGGCTAGCTCGAGTTGATCGGGCTGGAGTTCCAAAACTTTTAAGTAGGAGGTTATTGCTTCATCAGCTCGATCACTGTTCTCCTGCATTCTTCCAACCGTGAAGTATGCCAGTGCCTCGGCCCTCTTTTCCGCTGACTCCGACAAACCAGAGCCAGGAAGTGGCTCAAAATACTGATCCACATAAACTTGCGCAAAATCATCGAGTTCTGCACTCACCAGAGAGGAGGTGAACCCCACAGTGATAAAAAACGAAAAACCCCAAGCAAGCCGCTTGAGGTTTTGAGAAAAAACGCGACACGACGAACAAATAAAAATTGGTCGACTAAGTTGCGTTTTATCCATGTTGAAACTGTAACAAATTAGCTTCTGTAACGCAAACGCTTCTTATGTCGGTTTGACTTCATGCGTTTACGCCTCTTGTGCTTGTTTATCTTTGACTTTCTTCGTTTTTTTATAGATCCCATAAAATCGGTACTATCTGTTAATTTTTGGAGACGACAACCTAACCTATAACCTTGTTTAGGGGATATTCAATAATTCCCTCTGCTCCACGGGAGAGCAATTCTGGAATCAATTCCCTAACCTGACGCTCATCAGAGATAGTCTCCACGGCAACCCATCCATCCTGAGCCAGTTTTGACACGGTTGGATTGCGCAATGATGGTAAACATTCCAGCACGGATTGCAAATCTTTTTCCCGCAGGTTCATCTTAATTCCGACCATATCCCTGGCCGCCAAAGCACCTTTGAGCAAAACAGAGATTTTCTCCATCTTCTCTCGCTTCCAATCGTTAGCCCACGATTCATGTTTGGAGATAAATTGAGGGTAGCTTTCCATCAGCACATCAACAATCCTAAGGTTGTTGGCTCTTAACGAGGAACCTGTCTCTGTGATATCAACGATGGCGTCAACCAACTCCGGAACCTTTACTTCGGTGGCTCCCCAGCTAAATTCTACTTCCGCCTGGACACCATGCTTTTCAAGGTACTTTTCGACAATCCCAATCGCTTCGGCGGCGATTCGCTTGCCTTGAAGATCTTTGACCGACCTGATCGGCGAATCCTCCGGCACAACCAATACCCAGCGGGTCGGATTGGAAGTTGCCCGACTGTATTTCAAATTGCAAATGACGCGAACATTAGCCCCATTTTCCGCAATCCAATCCAGTCCAGTTATTCCACAGTCCAAAAATCCATGGTCCACATATCGGGCAATTTCCTGAGCCCGAATCAAACGGACCTGTATTTCCGGATCATCAATGGTTGGTCGGTATGAGCGGTCTGCACCGTGGATGTTGAAGCCCGCCTTTTCGAACAAATCCAAGGTTGGTTCAAAAAGACTGCCTTTTGGCAAACCGATTTTCAATATTCTATCTGTGTCTTGTGCCATTTAAGACGGGCATTATTTACCTTTAAAGAGTTTGTGTCATCCCCAATTTCCAAATTCGCACAGGTTTTGACTTTTTCAGTGATCAATATAGAACCTCCAACAACTCAACATCAAATTTCAAAGTCTGATTCGGTCCAATTGCAGGTGGACTTCCCCTCTCACCGTAAGCGAGATGGGGAGGGATGGTAAACCGATACTTGGCACCTTCCCTCATCAACTGAATGCCCTCCGTCCAGCCTGGAATGACTTGATTGAGACCGAAAGTCGCAGGACGCCCCCTGTCCACGCTGCTGTCGAAGACTTTGCCGCTCAGAAGATACCCGTGATAATGTACCTTCACGCTGTTATACATGGTGGGCTTTCTACCGGTTCCTTGTTTAAGCACTTCATATTGTAAACC
>JBGSJM010000319.1:0-4575 GCA_041742015.1 Verrucomicrobiales bacterium
TTGAAAAAGAAAATCCCGGCCATCCAGGTGATTGTTGCTGAGCCGGAAGATTCTCCCGTTATTTCGCAAACTCTCGCCGGGGAACCCATAGTGCCTGGCCCACACAAAATCCAGGGAACGGGAGCGGGGTTTGTTCCCCAAAACCTGCACCTGAAAACCGAGTCGGGAACGGCCCAAATCAGCGAGTGTATCAAAGTGAGCAATGAAGAGTCGTTTGCCATGGCCCGGAGAATCTGTGAAGAAGAAGGGATGCTGGTCGGGATCTCAACGGGTGCGAACGTCTGTGCAGCGATCAAACTTGCCCAACGTCCTGAAAATAAAGGAAAGCTAATTGTAACGATCGGGTGTTCAACTGGGGAAAGATACCTTTCCACTGCGCTGGCAGATGAAGCCAGAGCGAAGGTTGGTAGCTGACAAATCGAAATTTTTGTTTATCTTGAGGGCCGCTTGTTGCAAATGTGACGGGCGGCTTTTACATCTATCACAATTAATTGATTATCATGGCGAAAACGTCCGAATCAAAATCTGAAAATAAAGTTCCTCTTGCGGGCGGTAGTGGCGTATCCGAAAGCCATGCTTCTGGAATTGTCGATTCCATTGAAAGAAATCGAATTATTTTACTCAGTTCAGTCCTTGGAATTTTTGGGCTTATCGCTGGTTTTTTCATTTTTAAACACCTCGCTGATCAGCGTCACCTTGAGGCGGGCATGATGTTTACGGAAGCAGCCTCGAGCAAAAATATCGATGGTTTAAACAAGGTGATCACCGATTTTGGCAGTTCTATCGCCGCAGGAAATGCCATGCTGACCAAGGCGGATATTTTCATCAACCAAGGCAAGCCAGAGGACGCCATCAACGTGCTCAATGAAATGGTCAGGTATGGAGTTAACCATCCCAGATATGTTCAGACATTTTACGTGCTGGCAAACATTTATCACAAGTCCGGCGATCTCGCCAAGGCAGAGGAAAATTACAACAAAGTGCTTGAACTTCAGCCAGACGCAGAGTTATCACCCATCACCATGATCCGTCTTGGTGACTTGGAATTGGCAAAAGGCAACCCCGAAAAAGCCCGCCAGAAATACGAGGAATCTTTTACCAAATATCCTGGCAGTGCGTTTTTCGCGACCGCAGAAAGACGGATAGCGCAACTCAAGCTGGGCACGCCTACCGAAATCGAACGCCCCAAACCACCAGAGGAGAAAAAAGAGCCAGTCGCCCTAGCTCCTCCAGCAGGAGCAGCAACTCCGGCAGCCCCCGCTGTAACCCCGGCAAAAACACCAGCAGCGAGTTCCACAAAACCTGCTGCAACTGTAACCCCTGCAAAACCTGCAACAACTCCGGCGGCACCCACTGCAACTCCGGCCAAAGCGCCATTAGCAACTGCCACAAAACCAGCCCAAGCACCAACTCCAGCCACTCCAGAAGCAGTCAAAGGGGAGAAAGGCAAAGCCGAAGCAAAGGGCAAAGGGAAAGAATAGATTTATGGGAAATCGAAAGATCACCGGAGTGCAGCTTGTAACCCCGGGTCAATCGATTCGCCCCGTAACCATTTCTTTCTCTGGAAATGGGCACATCGCCGATGTCTCCACCGATCAGGGTGGAGACTTGATTGTCGATGGCGGCGGAGAGCTATTTGCATTTCCCGGATTTATTGACATCCACACCCACGGAGCCAATGGGAGCGATCTCGCCTGCGCGACCCATGCTGCAGTTTCAAACATAGCCGAAGCAAAACTCCGGGAAGGGGTTACCACTTTTCTACCCACCACCTGGACGACGTCAGCGGAGCATATGGAGGCCATGGTCGCCGCTGCTGCTGCTTACCAGAGTGACCAGACTTTTGCCCGAGCGCCCTCGGTCCACATTGAGGGGCCCTATTTGAATGCAAATCAGGCTGGGGCTCAGGATCCATCACTGATGCGGCTTCCGGATTCCGAAGAAATCGCCGGACTCAATCAGATTTTTCCCATCAGCATTGTATCCCTCGCCGTTGAACTGGATGGAGCGATCCCTTTTATTGCTAAAATGAGGGAATTGGGAATTATCACTTCCGCCGCCCACAGTGCAGCGACCATGGCTCAGTTTCGCCTGGCTCGGCAGGCTGGGCTGCAACACCTGACTCATTTTTGCAACCAGATGTCCCGGCTCCATCATCGGGAGATCGGCCTCGTCGGGGCCGGGCTGCTCGATCCCACCGTGAATCTCGAAATGATCTGTGACACGATTCATCTATGCGAAGATATGATCGATCTCGTTTTTCGCCTGCACTCGCTTGACCATATCATGCTGATCACCGATTCGATCAAGGCCTCCCACCTTCGCGATGGTCAATACCCCCAGGGGCGCTCCCATATCATCGTAAAAGATGGGGCAGCCCGGATTCCAGAAGGTAATCTGGCGGGGTCCACCCTGCAATTTCACCATGGACTTCGCCATGCCTCCCGGATCACCGGACTCCCCCTCAACGATTTGGTAAAAACCACCTCAACTAACCAGGCCGTCTCACTCGGGCTGACGGATCGCGGTGAAATTCGCCCCGGCCTGCTCGGGGACATCGTCCTCCTGACAAAAGATTTCGAAGTCGAAATGACCTTTGTTGGGGGCGAACTCAAATACCAACGATAATCTTTATGTCGACATTCCCGGCAAAAATTTCCTGGTTGCTCATCTGGCCAGTTTTTGCCGTGCTCATCGGTCTGTATGGCTTTCAGAGCGGATGGATCGCCATTTTCCTATATCACTCCGGTATTTTGGTGGCCGCACGCGCTACGGTGACGCCGTGGACAGTGGTCGGCAAAGGCTTTCGTCCTGCACCGGCGATTGCCCTTTGGATCGTTGGACTGGGCGGAGCCCCCATTTTGTTTTATTTACTCCCTGTCTTTCTTGGTTTATCGGTGGATGAGACCCGGACTGCTTTGCAATTAGGTTTGGAGAAATCGGGAATGGTTGGCCATTCCTTCAACCTATTTGTGATTTATCTTTGCCTTCCGAACCCTGCGATTGAAGAAATTGGCTGGAGAAAACTGTTATTTGTGGATTCGAAAATGCCCCACCTATGTGATCTGGCATTTGGCTTCTACCACCTGCTGGTATTGCATTATTTCTTCCCATTTGCCTGGACGTTGTTTGCAGCCAGTCTTTTTGGACTGGCCACGATGGGATGGATCTGGCGTCAGTTGGTCATAAGATTCGACGGCCTCGCCGTTCCGATATGCTTTCATGCCGGGGGAGACTTCGGAGCGATGCTAGGTCTCTGGTGGTTGCTGCGGTGACGCCGATTTTCACAGTTAAAATTGCCCGTGGAGGAGCTTTTGAGCCGTTTCGAGGGCGGATTGATCCGGTGGATTGGCGATTAGGTTCTTCAGTTCAGGCTGAGGAGATGTGTGGTCGTAAAGTTCGCGAGCTTCGACCAGTCCAGTCTGCCAATTGCGCCATTCCGTGTAGCGATACTGGGCGGTTCGGACGCTGTAACCCATGTGGGTGGGCTGTTTGGTCGGGGTGCGGTCAGGGTAGGCGGGGCGGGGGTGCTGGGAAAAGGCCGCTGATTTGACACTGGCAGCAGGATTTTCTAGCACCGGGACAAGGCTGGTTCCTTCGAGGCCGGGAGTGGCAGGAAGGCCACAGAGGGCGTTTAAAGTTGGAAACAGGTCGATCATCTCAACGAGGGAATCGGACTTGGCCCCAGGCACCGCGCCCCGGGACTGTTTCGCTTGGGGCGAAGCGATTATCAGAGGCACGTGGGCATCGAGTTCAAAGTTGCTTGTTTTGGCCCACAGACCGTGCTCCCCAAGGTGGTAGCCGTGGTCACCCCAAAAGACGATCACGGTATGTTCCAGGAGGCCGTGCTCTTTCAAAGCGGCGATGACCTTGCCGATCTGGGCATCCATATAGCTGATGCAGGCAAAGTAACCGTGGCGCATTTCGGCGATTTGTTCCGGAGTAGGTTTTTTCTGCTGATCCGGCGGCCCCAGAATTTCGGTGGATTGGTGGAAAGCGATTTCAGGCGCATTTGCGGGCCGGTCGGGATTTAGCGCAGGCAGTTTTTCGCGGTCATAAAGATCCCAGTATTTTTTTGGGGCATTAAACGGAGCATGTGGTTTCCAGAATCCAAGAGCGAGGAAAAATGGGCCATTTTTCAACTCCGGGGCGATTTGGATCGCCTCGGCCGCGACCCGCCCGTCGTAATAAGCCTCATCGGGCACATCGTAACACTCACACATCCCGACCGATCCATAACGTCGAAAATCCACCATGTGTTTGGCGTGGTTCTCCGGGAGTGGGCCGCTGATCTGCGGAGTGTCCTCTCCATGGTTGGCATAGTGGAGGAATTCCGGCGCGGACCAGGAACGGGGATCGCCTTTTTCCTGTGTATGCCAGTTGTGGAAAAGCTTGCCAGTGCAACGGGTCGTGTAGCCGTGGTTTTTAAACCAGAGGGGCAGGGTCATCACATCCGGCTTTAATTCACGAAAGTGGGTACCATTGACATAAAGTCCAAGCGTTCCTGGACGCAGGCCGGTGAGCATGCTGGATCGGGAGGGATTACACACTGCCTGCTGGCAATAAGCCCGCGTG
>JBGSJM010000320.1:0-3478 GCA_041742015.1 Verrucomicrobiales bacterium
AGTTTGACCGCCGTTCCCCGAACCAGAATGCACGATGGGTTGGATTTGAAGGGTGAGAAGATTGACTCCCCAGATAATGAGGACCACAGTGCCAATACGATGAAGAATTTTCATGTCGAAGCGTGGAAAGGGATAATCAAATCGTCAAGCTGATTGCAACACAGGTTAGTGATTTTTTTGTCGTTTTTGCAGCAAGTTTTCCCTTATTATTCGATGCCCGTAAATGGATTTAGTCGTTCGATCTCTTGATTTCGGCGATTATCCCCGGGATTTCGTTTTTAGACTAATTGTATTTCGCCTCGAAGACGGCGAAATGGCCATCAAAATCATTCAAAATCTGAACTGGACTTTGGTTTGCAACGGATTTGCAATAGTTTTACCGAATTTCAATCTCCAAAAGTTCCATGTAGTGGCTGCTTGCTGCCGTATCCCCAATAGTTGTGGCATAAAGAAAGTTTCTACCGAATCCCTCACAGGATCATAGGGTAGGCTTGTTACAGGCCGCCCCATGCGGTCGTGAAATTGCCCATTTGCACCAAAAATTCCGCTTCTAGGGGTTTGCAGGAGTGTGTAACCTCTATGGTTGGGATTTGGTCGATTGTATTATGATGTGGCTTTTCGGACAAAAGACATTCACGGTGCGATGAAAATGCAATTTCTCTTCAACGAATTTTGTTATCTCACCGCCAAAAATTTACCGCAAACCGAGGCTGATCTACTTTAATGTAATCAAGTTGCTTAAAGTCCGGCAACTCACTCGACAGTAGGTCAATCTGCCCATTACTGGTATAAACACGATTTACCTTTAGGATAGCACTGCACCCAACAGCTTTCATTATTTCTGAAACTAAATCTTTTAGAGAATATGAACCTTTATTCAAGGAAATTTCGGAAGCAGATACGCCATCCCCAGGTAAAAGATGGATGAACAACACTCTTTTGTCTCTCGAGAGATTTTGGATAAGTGAATCAACAGTTCCCCTAAAGTCATTTTCAAACTTAAAGATCACCTTCCCCACATCTTTGCCATCTCCTTGCGTCGATTTGTATGAGATCTCTGTTCTTCCACCGGTTTTCTCAATCACGATCCCATATTCTTCTAGCCGATCAATTAGATCTATTCCATCCAGTAGGTTATTTTCGCGAGGAAACTTTTCCAAAGTATCGTCAACGAGAACTTTATCACCTCTCGAAACCAAAACCTCCGCAATTTTTTCTAGAGTTGACTTTTCCGTCTTCTCACCTGCAAAGGAAGAGAAGGTAAAAAGAAACATCATAAGGACTCCAATGTATTTAGTTTTCATTCTTATTCTTATTCTTATTCTTTAAATAGTATCCTTTTGAACTTCCATCCACCAGCACCATCAGGTTCGAACTCTATAAAAATATGAACAGGCCAATCACCAAGGTACCAAGGACCTTGATCAGACGCTCCTGCCTTAGGTAAAACTCGGTATTGATGCGCCGAGAACTCCATAAGAAATTGACCACTTAATCGCTTGAAACTCGTGCAACTGGGATACGTTTGTTTTCCCGCCTGCAATATAACATTATCAGGTTCCTCATTGCTTTTCCAGTTCGCCTCAGCAACTGCTTTGGACTCAATTCCTACTGGATCTATAATTTTACCGCCAATTACATCTTTACAAGGAACAAAGTCTTTGTCAATAGTGGTTCCACTCCCACTCACATTAAAATGACCAAGAATCTTTCCATTTGCATCAAACGCTTCGTAATTATACGCATACCTGGTTGTTATATTCCTCTTTTCTTCCCATTTAAGGTTTCCCGTTTGGTCAATTTGCTTGTCCTGATCTAAAACTTCAACTTCTTTTTCAATCGATGCCTCCTTTTGGATTATTTTTTTCGAACCCAGAGAAGTGGGCACCTGAACCTTAACTTTAACTTGGCCAGATGCCGGAGAATTTCCAGCCTGGCCCGTTCTCCCATCTTCATGATCGTGATCATCTTGTCTTTTAACTGTAACCTGCGCAGTGCCCGGTTGATCACGATCCAGCTCCAAGGTACCGGTTGTGTCGTCGGTTCCGCTTGCGGGAGAGCCTTGCAGGCCGGAGTAGTTCCAAAGAAACCGTTTGGTGGACGTATTGGCAGTCCACCCTTCTTCGTTGGTTGGCGTCCCTGACTCTCCCTCATCCGAAAGGTTTAACGTGAACTTTTCGCTGTCATGAGGCAAAATGAATTGTTCCGTTGCTGGTTCGATGGCAGGTGCATAACCCTGACTGCCATTGCCTTCCTCAATGGTAACTGTCCCGCTGCCAGACAGGGGGATTGGATGAAGACTGGAATCACCGGTGCATCTGAGATTATATTTAGCTGTGCATGTGGCAGTTATCTGCCCGTGTGATGAAGTATCAAGAGTTGCACTGGTACCATTTCCCGTGACTTTTTGGCCGCTCCATTGATGGTCGGAAATGTCGTAAAACTCCCAGGTTCCGTCAGTGCCGCCCCCGCAACAAGATTGTCCCTCGGGATCTTGCGCCCCCACGGGACCGCTTACGCTGACTGTAACTGGTTCATTCTTTTTGAAAGTCTCCCCATCACGCGAAACATACAGGACGTTGCCGCCCAGGGTACTGGAGGTGTTTATTGCCAACAGCGTCACTGCGACAGATGAAGCTGACAACTTCCGTTTTAAGGCACACAAGGTCACAGTGGACCTCCAATTGGGTAAATGCGTGGTCATTTTTTTATGCTTTTTGTTATTGGACTTTCGGTTTTAGAGAAAGAGTTTTCAAATCAATGGGTGCAGCGCCGATGGGTTTGGCCAAAGCCTGGACCAGCCAAGCTGGAACATTTTCCGGCTTCTTCAGAGCCGGGTTTTGCTTCAAATAATCGGAAAGATGCAGGCGCCCGGTCATTTTACCTGCTTCGTCGTGAAAATACACGTATGGACGCCCACCGATCACCGCACCCACCAACTTGTTTTCCGGCCCCGCAATATTGAGATCCTCCTTGTCCTGGGTGACAAACTGCATGATCAAGGGCACCGCGTCCTCGGGATTCAGGCTGGCCACCTGCAGGGTCTTGATCTGGGCTCCCCCCGTGTTTAATCTGATGACTTTGCCCACTGTATCATGCGCTGCTTGATACAGGACTTTTTCGGTTCCATCCGGCAGGGTCTGGACGGATTTTCGCAGTTTCCCGAAATTGGCACCGGGGGTACCAACATATTGGAAAGAGGTGGTGGAGCCATCCAGTTTGCGATGAACCGCTTCCATCTTTTTTCGATCCATGTGGTAACTTTCCTTTTGCCCCTTGCTGTTGATTCGTTCCAGCAAGGGAAAGATCTCATCACCATTGCCATTGGGGGTCACGGTATATTTGAATTCTCCGTCATCAGTCAGCCCCCCACTAACTGGATCCCATTTGAAGTTTTGTGAGGCTGAAGGTTTGGCTCCATCTTTTTCGGTAAGGGTCAGTTTCATGAGTTTGTCCTCAAGGAGGGGCTCTGCCACGG
>JBGSJM010000321.1:0-20596 GCA_041742015.1 Verrucomicrobiales bacterium
GCGAAGGCCTGAGACGCGATTGCGAAGGCCTGAGACGCGATTGCGAAGGCCTGAGACGCGATTGCGAAGGCCTGAGACGCGATTGCGAAGACCTGAGACGCGATTGCGAAGACCTGAGACGCGATTGCGAAGACCTGAGACGAGATTGCGAAGATCAAAGCCTCGATTGCGAAGACCTAAGACTCGATTGCGATAACCGCCGATTCCAGCGATTTTCTATGAAACGAGACCGCCCCGCCTTTTGAAAAATCGATGCATGATGGGGATGTAGTTTTGGTTGGTCATCAGGGACAGATGATCAATCCGGAGTTGGGTAAAGGTGGAGACCAGATTTTGCTGCCAATCCTGGGCCGCTTTGGCATAAGCTTTGCGCAACCTCGGGTCGGCGGTATTGATTTCCACCTGTTCTCCGGTTTCGGAGTCTTCGATGCGAACATATCCCACTGAGGGTAGGGCCAGTTCCGCCGGATCCTGGATCTGCAAAGCCACCAGATCGTGTTTTGCCGCTACTGGTTTCAGGGGTCTTATGAAATCATCTCCAAAAAGAAAATCGGAGAGGAAAAGAACTAGGGAGCGTTTTCTCACGACATTTTTCAGGAGATCGCAGGGCGCTTTGAGTGAGGTTTTTTTCCCAATTGGTTTGTGGTGCAGGATTTCCCGAATCAGCCGGAGGATGTGGCCGCTGCCTTTCTTGGGTGAGAGATAAAGTTCCACTTCGTCGGTAAACAGCAGCAGCCCGACTTTGTCCTTGTTTTGCAAGGCACTGAAGGCCATCAGCGCCGCGACCTCAGCCATCAACTCCCGCTTGCTCAGTTCAATGCTCCCGTAATCACCCGAGGAACTGATATCGACACAAAGGTAGAGAGTCAGCTCCCGTAGTTCCACGAATTTCTTGACGAAGGGGACACCCATTCGCGCAGTCACGTTCCAATCGATCGAACGGACTTCATCGCCGGGTTGGTATTCCCGAAAATCTTCAAAATCGATGCCCTGGCCCTTAAAACAACTGTGATACTCACCCCCGAAACTTTCGCGAACCATCCCCCTGGTGCGCAGCTCGATTTTTCGCACCTTTTTGAGGAGGGCTTTGATGTCGTTATCAGGCTCTGTGGGCATGGGGGATTCAGGGTGCCGGGATGGCGGCGATTTCCTCGGGGGTCATTTCCCCGGAGCGAATCACCAGTTTGTACTGCACCTGTAACGGCTCAGCCGGGGTGATTTCTTTGACAAAGTAGGAACCAAACCGGCCATAGGGCCTTTCGCTAAAGCGGGCCGGCTTCGGATTTTTCGGACTGTCAATATAAGCAACCGTGTAGCGGGATCCACCGGTCAGAAAACTCATCCCTTTCCAGGGCAAATCGCGGGTCTTTTCGGTATCGTCTTTGGCAGACCAATTGATCGTCTCTCCTTTTTTCCCAATCCCTGAAACCGGGCGGATGTAGTAGGTCTCTTTCTCAGTTTTCTCAGCGACCTCGTTGCTGGCCCGAAAATGAAACCCGGCATGTTGGGGATCACCATCCACCTTCATTTTGGGGACTTTGGGAGTGACGGTGGAGCGAAATACCACCACCAAATCCTTTTTTTCGTTGTAGGCGAAAACTAGAGTACGTACCTCGCTCGCAAATTCGATGCCACCATCGTCAATCCAGCCAATTTCAGAGGTCATCGCCGCCGACTGATCATCTGCAGTAGAGCTGACTATTTTGCGGTGGATTTGATGGGCTTTTTTGCAGTGCCAGGTATCTATATTAGTAAGCTCTTTACCTGCTGCGTCGGTATAGCTGCATTTTGAAAATCCAAAATAGATTCCCCGGTGGTGGGGGAATTTTCCACCTGGTCCCTTGGTGATAAACTCTTTGCCTGCTGGATCATAGAAGTGGTGAAACGGTTTGTAGGTTTCATCCCGTCGTGCCGGGGTGCTTTCGTCAATGGACTCGTATTGATACCTAGCCACCGGAATGTCTTTGTATTTCAGATCCAGAAATTTCCCGGCGGTGTCTTGCCAGGCAAAGTCACCGGCCTGAAGATTAGCGGCCAGCAGAAAAAGTGTAGTATAAAATAATTTCATCATGTTTGTGTGTAGTTGTAGTTGTGGTTAAGGCGCAGTCAGGTTCAGTTCCACCATTTGGGCTTTGGTGCGTCTCGGGCGGACCCGGGCAGCGTTGGGTAATCCGCTTACCCGGTCAAACTCATCAGCGGTTCGTAGCGCTGGAGGCGCGTCACCATTGGCGGTCTCCCAGCCTTTCAGGGCCGCTCTCATCGCGAGGACTACAGATGCATACCGGGTATCAGCCGCCACATTGTTTAATTCAAAAGGATCTGCCACGGTATCGTACAGCTCCTCTTTATCCCGGGGAGTCACAAAACAGGTCAATTGATGGGGAAGCAATTTCTCTTCCCTCGCGAGTCGTTTCATTTCATCATAAGTCAGACTCCGCACCGCGTCAGACGGCGGTGTCAAAGGCAGGTCGTCATAGTAATTCCGGATATATTTGTAGCGCTTGTTTCGCACCGCCCGGGAGTGATCTTCGTAATCGTGCCAATTCTTTTCGGCATAGATATACTCCCGGCCTGGTTTAGTGGGGTCAGTCAATTGAGGCAGAAAACTCTGCCCTTTAAAGTGCGGGCCAATACTTTCGATTTTAGCCACGCTCAGGAAAGTCTTGGCGATATCAACGGTACTAATTAATTCACCACAAACACCCCCTGCTTTTACGGTGCCGGGCCACCTCACCAGCAAAGGGGTCCGGATTCCGCTGTCGAAAAGGGTGGTTTTATCCCGGGGAAAGGGGCGTCCATTATCGCTGAGAAAACAGACCAGGGTGTTATCCTCGACTCCCTGATCCTTCAATTTATCGAGCACCATGCCCACGTTTTTATCCAGCCGGATGATCTCGTCGTAATAACTTTGGTAGTCTTTTCGCACCTCGGGCGTGTCGGGGTGATAAGGGGGGATTTTGACGCTCTCAGCGGTGGCCCCGTTCGAAACCGTCCCTTCGTGATAAGGGCGATGCGGGTCCAGCGCAGCCAGCCAGAGGAAAAACGGTTTATCTTTGGCCCGGTCATCCATCAATTTCATCCAGTCGCCACATCCGCTCTGGGCCTCGCCGCTCAACGTTTCCTGGAATAGGCCGCCCGCTGCTCCTGCTCCCACGGGAAGCTGGAATCCCGAAGAATCAGCCTCGTAGATTTTGTCGAAGCGGTCCTTCAACTCATCGCCCAGGTGCCATTTGCCAGCCGCGCCCGTCCAATAGCCGGAAGCTTTGAGTTTCTCCACAAAAGTGATCTTTTCCTTTGGCACCGGCCAGTGCAACTCATCAGCGTCGGTCGTGGTGGGGAATTGGCCGGTGATGAGACTGGCCCGACTGGGACTACAGGAGCTGGCGGTCACAAACGCCAGTTCAAACTTCATCCCCTCATCAGCCAGCCTTTTAATATTTGGGGTCGCAATCGATTCATGACCATAAGGCGAAGTGTCATCCCAGCCCAGATCATCTGCGATGATTAAAACGATATTGGGCCGACGGTCCGGTTCTGGAGACGGCGGTGGTACCTCGGGCTTGGTATCCTGCGAAGAGGCCAGACGAGTAAAAGTTAGAAAAACAACGGCACAAGATGTGAAAAATGGAATACGGAACATGCTGGCCAAATGAAGCAGAAAGCCGGGGAAAATGCCAGTGGATAAGTCGGAGAATTCCCACTGCCTTAATTTGCCATCGTACCCTGTTGAATCCGTGATTGTACCCTGTATAATTTGCAATTGTACCCTGTCCAGTTCTTCAAATGGTTGGACCGCGACCCAATCTTCCTCCACCGCGACACGTTAATTCTCCACCGCGACACGTTAATTCTCCACCGTGACGCGTTAATTCACCACCCCGACGCGTTAATTTTCTACCGCGACGCGTTAATTCTCCACCGCGACGAGATGAAATCTGATGACAAGATTTTTTGGGAAAATGACGGGTGAACCCAGGATGGGCACCCGGGCTCCGGCGGATGGGCTTCGCAAACGGGTTCGGCAACCCGTTCCACTCCTTTGAAAAAGCAGTGCTGCAAAATGAAGCCCCCGAGTCCGAAAGTCAGGCATGACCAAACATATCCTACTTGATACATCCAATTGCTCCCAGCCCTTGCCAGTGGGTTCACTCATGTGAACACTTACTCTTGAGTTTATCAAAAAAGGGGCAATTTTCTCTCATGTCAGTGACTGATATCAAAGAAAACATCAAGGGACTCTCAAATGAGGAGCGCTGTGAAATAGCAAATTTCATTTCCCACCTTCGCATCACTGAGGAACCTGATTATTGGTCTCGAATTAAGCGAAGGATCAATGACAAGCACCATGAACACTGGGTTTCGCTTGAAGAGATAATCTCACCAGAGGACTAGCTAAAGGTCTTGATTCGCGAAAAAAGGAAGGTCTTAAAAACTGGGCCAGTATGCCTTGTGAAACAGTGAATCGGTGATAATCGTAATTCCATGAAGAACATCACCATAGCTCTTGATGACGAGACTTACCGCAGGGCTCGTATTGCTGCCGCCCAGCGGGATGCCTCTGTCTCCGCCCTCGTAAAAAAATACCTGGTTTCCCTTGCACAAGAAAGTCATGAAGCCGGGAATTTGAAGCAGGAGCAGGAAGCCCTGTTGGATTCACTCTGGCAGCGTCACCCCGACTTCTCTTCTTCAGAAAATCTCTCCCGAGAGACTCTCTACGAAAGAACATGACTTTTCTTGACACAAACATTCTCATCTACGCCATATCTCCCAGTCCGGCGGAGCGGAGCAAGGCGGAGATCGCCCGTGAGATTCTCCGGCGGAACACCCCGACTTCGAAACTTAAATTCTTTGCCGAAAAGTCTTGATCGCTTGGCTGGTTGAAGCGATGCGAGAACATTCCACCAGCCATGGCAGGTCGATTCCGGGCAATTGACGGCTTTCCTCGGTCGCTTCGTAGGTTCCGGTTTCGCCATTGAAAACGTGAACTTCCAATGCGTCCTTTCGCCAGATCCACAATTCCAGCACCGGGAAGGAGGCGTAGAAGCTCCGCTTGCTCAAGCCGCCAGAGGTGAGGGCCACTTCGATCACGAGATCGGGCCATTCTTTCTTTTCGCGAAAGCTGTAGCTTTCGTCCGGCTCACCTCCCGCGACCTCCGGCACGGTCATCGTGAAGTTGCCGCGCGTGTAGAATTCGATGTCTTTTTCCAGGCACCACGCTTCGATGAGGCGACCAAGGTGGGACTTCCGTTCTTCGTGGCGTTCGGATACGGGTGGCATGATTTCGAGATAACCTTTGAGAAAGCGGATGCTGACGCCAGTTTCCTCGAAGCATTTTTCAATCGCGAGATATTGCTCCCAGGAGAAACCGGGGAGGACGAGCGGGCATTGTTCCAGGGAAACTTCCTGCTGTTCAGGAAAAAGCGTCATAATGGGATGCTACCACAAAATTTTGGCCATGCATTCATCAATCTGTCTTCCTACTCTACCTGCTGCCTCCCCCACGAAACTCACTTGTGTTCTTCGATTTTGATGGCCAAAATGGCATCGATCATCTGCTGGGTTTCTTCGATATTGTGGTGGGGATGGGGCGGCATGGGGACTGCTCCCCAAACGCCCATGCCTCCGCTGAGGACTTTTTGAGCCAGGGTATCGCGGGCTGCGGGCGAGGTGCCATACTTTTTAGCCACGTCCTGATAGGTTGGTCCGAGGGATTTTTGCCGGGTCATGTGGCAGGCCAGGCAGGTGCTTTTGGAAATGAGCTTTGTCCCAGGGTGCTCAAGGTCAAGGCCCGACATCCTGGGATCTTTGACATTAAGATCAATCGCAATTGGCTCCGCTGACCAGGTGATTTTTTTCAGGGCACCATCTATTCCATCGTACCAGGCCGACCCGTACTCCAAAATATACAGCTCACCCTGCGGCCCCATTTCCATATCGCCGGGGTGGATAAAAAGATGGCGGGAAAGAAAGGGCTCATTGGAAACGATTTGGCTTTTCTCATCGAGTTTGATGCGCCGCAGCCACGCACTGGTCCAGTCATAAATAATCAGGGTATTGTCCAGCTCTTTCGGCAGCTTGCTGGGGATTTCCGGGTAGGAATCGTAGTGGTAAACCGGACCAGCGCAGGCGGATGCACGCGGGTAGAACCAGAAAGGCATCTCCACTGCGGGCAAAACCTTCATTCCCGTAGAATTGGGCGAGTGGTTTTCCAATGCCGCAGGGTTGAAGGTCTTTCCCAGTTTTTTGGCATCAAAATCAAAATCCGTGTAGGGCTTGTCACCGACCAGATAGGGCCACCCGAAATTTCCCGGCGCTTTGGCCTGGTTGATTTCATCATACCCCTGGGAGCCGCGCTCGGTGTCCTGCCCGGCATCCGGCCCCACCTCTCCCCAATAGAGATAGCCGGTTTTGGAATCGATGGAAATGCGATAAGGATTGCGACACCCCATCACATAGATCTCAGGGGCGGTCGGATCAGCAGCATACGGATCAAAGAGATTGCCCACTGGAATCGCATAGCCCCCCTCCGGCAGGGGCTCAATCCGAAGTATTTTTCCGCGCAGATCGCGGGTGTTGGCTGCGGTGCGCTGGGCATCGTAAAAAAGACGACCGGGACGTTCATCTAAAGGTGCAAAGCCATCCGACTCAAAAGGGCAGGTGTTGTCACCCACCGAGAGATACAGACAGCCATCGCGGCCAAAAGCAAGGGATCCGGCCTCGTGGCAGACGGCATTTTCCCGATCATGCGGAAACTCGAGAATGAGCGTTTCATTCGACAGAGTTCCCTCTGCAAAGGTAAATCGGGCCAGTCTCTGGAGCATTTTGCCTTTGACCGAATAGAAAAGATAAACCCAGCCGTTTTCCGTGAATTTCGGGTCCAGGGTTACCCCGAGCAGACCACATTCCCTTGCAAAGGTATCGTTTCGCACTTCCACCTCGAGCGTCTTGATGATCGTGGTCTCGCCGCCTGCTGGATTATACAGCTTCACCGCCCCGGTCCGCTCGACGATAAAAACTCTTCCATCGGGAGCGAGCGCGATTTCCATGGCATCAGCCAGGCCCGAAGCGACGACCTCTACCTTGAAGTGTTCGTCAGTCAGGGCTGACTGGGAATCAACCGAATCGATTGCCGCAGACGCCACCTCGAGCGGATCGGGCTGCACCACCGAAGCATCAATTGGCGATGTCTCAGCGGAGACGCCCCGTGGCTCTTCCGGCGTTTTATCACAGCCTCCAAGAAGAAAACCCATCGCCACGAAACAAAAAAGAAGACGCATCATGGTGAGCAGGGTAGTTGATCCAATTTTGAATTCAAAAAGAAAAACCATCATCGGCAGGCAAAGGGTGGGGCCGAGCCTCACCAGGAAAGCTTGAACTCCCAGCTTTCCCAGCTATCTTCGCCGCCATGCATTCATTTGAATACCAGGATGGCGTTCTCCACTGCGAAGGAGTAAACCTTGATCAGCTTGTCAACCAAACCGGTTCGCCGGTTTACGTTTACAGCAAAGCCACAATTCTCGATCATTATCGCCGTCTCGCCAAGGGGATGAGTGATTTGGATTGCCTGATCTGCTACGCAACCAAGGCTAATTCGAACCTCGCGATTTTAAATGTCCTCGCCAAAGAGGGGGCCGGTTTTGATATGGTTTCCGGGGGGGAGCTGTTTCGAATCCAGAAAGCTGGAGGCGACCCAGCCAAATGCACCTTTGCCGGAGTTGGGAAAACCCGCCAGGAAATCGAAATGGCGCTGGATGCCGGGATACTCTCTTTTAACGCAGAAAGCGAAGCCGAGGTCGCCTTTATCAATCAGGTTGCCGGGGAAAAAGGTGTCGTTGCGCCGATTGCGTTGCGGGTGAATCCAAATGTCGATGCCAAAACCCACAAATACATCTCCACCGGCAAAAGTGAGAACAAATTCGGGATCGATTTTTCCACCATTCGCGAAGCTTATGCCCGCGCTGCGAAGTTAAAGAACGTGAAAATTCGTGGCTTACAGATGCACATCGGTTCCCAGCTCACCTCTATCGCGCCCTTTGAAGAGGCCGTGAAAAAAGTGGTGCCCTTTGTATTGGAATTAAAGGAGAAATACGGGATCGAATTTTTCAGTATCGGCGGCGGCATGGGCATTGTTTACACCGACAGTCTCGCCAGCGGCGGGAAAAGCTGGTGGACCGCAAAAGCGGAGAAACCGCTCACGATCGATGAATACGCCTCAACTCTGGTGCCATTGCTGAAGCCCCTCGGCCTCAGGATTATTTTGGAGCCGGGCCGTTTTATGGTGGGCAATGCCGGCATCCTCCTCACCGAAGTGCTCTATGAAAAGCGCGGCTCCGCCAAGACTTTCAAGATTGTTGACGCCGGGATGAACGATCTGATTCGCCCTGCCCTCTATGAAAGCCACCACGACATCGTGCCCGTCAAAGAAGCCGCTCCCGGTGATCTGGAGCCGGTCGATATCGTCGGGCCGGTCTGTGAAAGCGGTGATTTCTTCGCCCAGGACCGTCCCCTCGCCAATGTCCAGCCTGGTGATCGCATTGCGATTCTCAGCGCCGGCGCCTACGGTTTTGTGATGGCTTCAAACTACAATTCCCGCACCTTTCCAGCCGAAGTCCTGGTTGACGGCAAAACCGCGCACATCGTCCGCACCCGCCAGACTTATGATGACCTGATTAGTGGGGAAGTGATTCCTGAATAATCCAAAATTCGTCCGTAAGCACGGAAGGGAGATCGCTGGCGTCTCGGATCCTCGGCTACAGACCGCTGACATCAACGTTTGAGAACTGAAATGAGCCGAATCAAGGAATTCGACTCATTCGGTTTAGGATCAGATGTAAGGGGCTCCGCGGAGCCCCTGAGATTGTTTTTTGAGCAGGACTAGATCAGCTTCCAATCGCCACGATAGGGAAGAGCCATGATCAGCTTTTGGGCTTCGTCGTCTCCGACCACTTTTTCCTCTTTAGCATCCCACTTAACGGGGCGACCGAGTTTATGGGAAAGGTAGGCGAGGTGTCCCGGGGTCGCAGAGCGATGACCGGTTTCAGCCGGGCAGATACATTCTTTGCGTTTCAGGACGCCTTCCATGAAGTTGGCTTGGTGTCCTGCACCAGGGTGATAGCCTTTCCATTCTCCAGGATTGAAGGTAATGTCCGTATTTTTCTTTTCGGGATCGGCTGTTGCGACCCAGGCGGGGTTGGATGCTTCGATCTTGCCACGATTGACGTAGACCCAGCCGTTTTCACCAATCCATTTGGTTCCCCCGGTAACGCGCGACGACATGACCACTTCGATATCACCGGGATACTGGCTGACCACATCGTAATCAAGCGGGGAGTTGTAGATCTCCATGATTTCGTTTTTGAAGACGAAATTCTTTGCCTCAACACTGACGGGTCCGGCTTTGTCCATATCGAGTCCCCAATGGGCGATGTCGTTGTGGTGACCGATCCAGTCCATCAACTGGCCACCGCCGAAAGCGAGGTGCCAGCGCCAGTTCCAGTGACAACGGGCATCCATGTAGGGCAGTTTTTCACTGGGTCCACACCACATGTCGTAGTCAAAACCCTCTGGGGGGGCTTTGACCGTGGCATCTCCCTGGGCGGAGTCTTTGCCTCTGGGTAGACCAACTTCCACTTTCTTGACTTTGCCGATGTGGCCGTTGCGAACCAGCTCAACGGCATGGCGAAAGTTTTTTTCAGAGCGCTGCTGGGATCCGACCTGGAAAATAAGGCCGCGCTTGGCGATTTCGCGATGCAAGTGATATCCCTCTGCAAAGAGGTGGGTGATTGGTTTTTCGCAATAAATATCAAGATCTTTCCGGGCTGCCTCCATACAGACCAGAGCATGCCAGTGATCCGGAGTCGCGACCATCACCGCGTCCAGATCGCCGCGACCGATCAATTCGCGGAAGTCCTGATAACCCTTTACATCAGTGGCGCTGCCACCCTTCTTTTTGTTGGCTTCATTCAATAAGCGAACTCCCTCATCAAGTCCCTGCAAATTATTTCCATTGGGTGCCTGGTAGCTTTTGGCGATATCGCAAACGGCGATGCCCTGGGCCTTGGGATGATTCATGAGGGCCGTCATGACACCACGACCGCGATTCCCCATACCGATAAAGCCCATGTTGATACGGTTACTGGGAGCATTTTTCCCGAGGACGGACGACGGGATGATGGTTGGAGCAGCGATGGCTGCAGCGGCTCCGGCGATGAAGCGCCGCCGGGAAGTGTTTGAATTGTGTTTCATAGTTTAATCAAGTTGAGAGTAAGTAGTTGGTAGTTGAGAGTCAAAAGGTTGATCGTTGATCGTTTTACACTCTCATCACCCAATTCCAAACTATCAACTTTTTTACACATCACACATCACATAATTGCGCCGCGTGGCGCAGAGCCTGGAGGGGATCATCCCAAGTGGGGATAAATTCCTGGGCAACAAAACCAGTGTACCCGGTTGTCAGAATCTCCCGGAGGATCGGGGGATAATTGATTTCCTGGGTGTCATCCAACTCGGCCCGGTTGGGATTGCCCGCAGTGTGATAGTGACCAATGATGTCTTTGTATTGTCGGATCCGGCGAATCACATCGCCGTTCATGACAGAAACATGATAAATATCAAAGAGCAGTTTGAAATTCGGAGAGCCGATTTGATTAATCAGTTCAACACAAAAATCAACATCATCCCCAAAATAGCCCGGGTGCCCCTTCATGGGGTGAGTGCCATCGCGGGAATTGAGATGCTCCAGCATTAGGGTGACTCCGGCTTTTTCAGCCTTGGGCAGGACTTTTTTCCAGGTCTCAATACAGTTTCGGGCTCCGGTTTCCTTGTCCAAGCCCTCGAATTTCATCCCGGTGAAGGTGATGACACTTTTGCACTCTGCGGCCACGGCGGCATCAATGGCATCTTCCAGCTTTTTGACCACTTCCGTCTGGAACTGGGGATTACACGGCCCCTGGGCAAATCCATGGCTGCCGACCAGGGAAATTTGCAGGCCCATTTTCCTAACTTCCGGGTAATCCTCGCGCCCAATCCCTTCCATGGCGACCAACCCGATGTCTTTGCAATGTTTGGCAAGCTCCAGTGTTTTGTAATGATCCTTAAAGGTCCACCCCATGATGGACTGGCGGATTCGTCCATTTTTGACTACAAAATTCGGGTCCGCCATCTCCCGCTTCATTTGAGCCTCAAGCGATGAGCCAAACGCCAAACCGGTGGCGGCGAGAGCGGATTGTTGAAAAAAACGACGTCGCGAATGCATCCCAAAGACTAAGGCAGGGGAAGAGACAGAAGCAAGGGCGACTTTAGTCCGTGAACATTACGTGTTTAATGTAAAATTTTGGTTAGCCATGTCCCAAGCTGGAGACTAAGTCATCTCCGTTGCGCTTCCTTTTTCTTTCATCGTTATTTATCTTGGTTTCGTCATTTGCTTCGGAGCCACCGAACTTGATCCTCGGCACGCAGGCCATCGGCGGGCGGTATCAGTTCACGCAGGACGAACCCTTGCTGGAGAGTGCCAAACTCATCGCGGAGCTTGGGGCGGGCATCATGAAGTTTTCGATCTCGAAACAGGCTTCGTTTGGCCAGACCAAGGCTAATGTGCGGGAGAACAAGCTCGGCTTGGAAACGCTCGATAAAATCGCTGAAAGGGACCCTACCCATCGAGCGGTGCTCGACATGCCGTTTACGCACTTCTTCATCTGGGCCTATCCTTTCACTACGCATGGCAACGCTGGCACCTTCAAGCCTGCTGATCGCGATCTGGAGTATCGCGAAATGCGCGACCTCGCTTCGCATCTGCTCCGCACCTACAGCGGCACCGGGAAATCTTTCTACCTCGGCCACTGGGAGGGAGACTGGCATCTGCGGCCGCACTTTGACCCGAAACAGCCCTTTCCCGAGCACTTTGGCGTCAACTTCATTGCCTGGCTCAAAGTCCGCCAGCAGGCCATCGACGACGCGAAACGCGACACGCCGCATCAGAACGTCGAAGTGTGGCATTATACCGAGGTGAACCTCGTCGAGCCCTTCCTCAAAGGTGGCCGATGCCTCACCAACGACATCCTCCCGCAGGTTGAGGTCGATTTCGTCAGCTACTCCTGCTACGACAGCCTCCAGCGCAACATCCGCGATGATCTTCACGCTACTCTCAACCACATCGAGTCCAAACTGAAGCCCAAGCCCGGCATCCCCGGCAAACGTGTCTTCATCGGCGAATACGGATTCCCTGCCCGGCGCTACTCGCCAGAGGAGCAGAACCAGAAGAGCATCGAGACCTTGATCGCCGCCATCGAATGGGGCTGCCCCTTTGTGCTCTATTGGGAACTTTACGACAACGAAGGCACGCCCGAAAACCCCGGCGGTTTTTGGCTTATTGACGAAAAGAACGAAAAGCAGCCGATCTGGGGAACCCACAAGCGTTACTTCACGTGGGCCAGGAAACACCTCGCTGACATCCAACAACGCACCGGCCACCACCCCTCTGAGACGGAATTCCGCGCCTCTGCGCTGGAATTCCTGCGGCAACAAAAGTAATGTTGCATGTCAGAGCCCAGATTTGGTTAGATGATTGGGGTTGAAATTCGTCGCTAGAAAATAGAAGGAGTTGAGCAACGCTGGCCCCGCCCTTTTTTATTTCGAAAACATTTGCCTGATGCAACGTTTTAAGTGATAACCATCACATTTTCTCTATGCAGCAGAACGCATCAGATTCGCTCATCGAACCAGTTAACTCAGCGGCAGATATCACTTCAACCGATCCTGTGGCGGCTTTGAGTGAGGCAATCGATATCAAGGCGACCCTTTCCAGCTATGTGGTTGATTGGATTCAGCAGCTTGGTTTACCCGCCTGGGCAGAGCCGGTGGTGTTAAATTCCATGCTTTTCCTGATCCTGGGCCTTTCCGCGATTTTGATTTTCTTTTTTGTCCGCCCTTTTGTTCTGCGGATTTTTACAAAAATCATTCAACAGACTACTGCCAAGTGGGATGACTTTTTGATCGAATTTGGCATCGCCAAATGGCTCAGCCACCTGATTGCCGCCTGGGCGATCAAGGCGCTGATCCCTGAGTTTTTCGGCCAGGCCACCCAAACCTCCGATATGCTCATCATGTTTATGAGGATCTATATGGTGATCTCTGGATTTATGGTGATCAACTCGATTCTCGACGGTGCCAGAACCGTGTTTGACCGCACCAAGGCGGCCCACAAACTGCCATCAACCAGCCTAGTTCAGGTCTTGAAGTTGCTGGCTACCGTGGTGGCATTTATTTTGATCGTATCGACCCTAGCTGGGAAGTCTCCGCTCACCTTTCTGGGCGGGTTGGGGGTTTTTACTTCGGTGATCATGCTGGTGTTTAAAGATGCCATTCTGGGGCTGGCGGCTGGTATTCAGCTCGCCTCCAACGACATGATCAAAAAAGACGACTGGATCGACATGCCAAAACATGGGGCTGATGGGACGGTCGAGGAAGTGGGGTTGACCACGGTAAAAGTCATAAACTTCGACAAATCAGTCACCACCATCCCAACCTACACTCTGATTTCCGAGTCGTTCAAAAACTGGCGGCCCATGCAGAAGAGCGGGGGACGAAGAATCAAGCGATCCATTTTTATTGACCTCAGTTCGATCAGGTTATGCAACGAGGACATGCTCGTTCGATACCGGAAAATCCAATATATTTCCAACTATTTGACTACCCGGATCGAGGAAATCAAAGAATGGAATACGAAGCTGGGGCTGGATCCTTCCACCCACATCGTCAATGGTCGGCAGTTGACCAATTTGGGGACCTTCCGCGCTTATATCGAGGCCTACCTGCGCAATCATCCCCAGATTCACCACGGAACCATGACTTTGATCGTGAGACAGTTGGCTTCTGGCCCAACCGGTTTGCCAATCGAAATCTATTGTTTCTGCAAGCAGGTGGGTTGGAGCGAGTATGAAATGGTCCAGTCCGATATATTTGACCATATTTTCGCAGTGGTCCGGGAATTTGATCTGGAGCTTTTCCAAAGCCCCACCAAGATTGGACTCTGATCCGATTTAACAGGGTACAATCGTCGATCTAACAGGGTACAATCGCATTGTCAGGTTTAATCATATCTGGCGAAAGCAGGATTTTCCGCTAGGGTAAAAAAACGACCATGAATGACCGCTTCATAGATCTCAGCCCGCATTTGATCTCAGGGATGATCGACAATTCTGTCAGGGGTAAAACGTATGGTGAACTCTTGATCAATGGCTTGGAGAAACCTCTCTTACTTGAGCTAAACGGCAACACGATGTCGGATCTGGCCGGGTGTGTGGTGACTTTCAGAACGAAAAGATCTTTTCCTCTGGATCTTAGCGAGATTGATTTTTTACCGCATGAACAAAAGGGGGCGGTTGGGTCCATTTCCGCATCGGTAAAGGGAGAAACGATGATTGGGAGCCGGATGGTGATGGCCAACTTGCTGGGGATCCAATGGTACAACTTCTCCAATCTCATGGAATTCATCATCGAAATTAGTGAATTTGAGTTATCGATCAACCTGCCGAGCTGGACTCTGAGTAAATCGGAAATCAACCTCCAGAAAGATGCGCTGGAAGCAACCCGCCAACTCTTTGATGAGTTGTGTTCCGAATTTGAAGAGGAACTGCTGGAGGATGACATGTTGGATATGCTGGATGAAATCCTGCCTGCACTGGACGCTGCCAACAGTGACGAGGAGCGCTTTCAGATTGCCAAGCAGGCGCTAGATCCAGAATTAGATGATTCTGAAATCTGGGACATCCTTGATGCCTATTTTGGTCCAGAGGAAGAGGATTTGTTTTATGAAGATCCGCTGATGTTTACCATTACTCTGGATGCGGATTTGAAACAGGCTGGCAATCAATTGTTAAAGTCCTGTGAAATGCTGCAGGCGCTTGCTGAAAAAGAAGGTGCTCCGGAAGTGGCGGTCGATTTTGGGCGGTTTATGGTGGTTACGCTGATCCATATGCTTCACACCTCCACTTTGCTGGATCCAAATCCGGATGCCCCCCAAATTGAACCGGAATTGTATATTGAACAATTTTCGGAGGCTCTGGGAACTCTGGAAAGTATTGTCAGGCATTTGGAATCAAAAAAAGAGGCAGGGTTGGTTGGCCGGGGAGCGATTACAGACCAGGAAAAATGGGTTTGTGACCATCTGCTGGCCATCCTGGGTGAGACTCGAAAGTTGATTGATATGATCAATCAAAAAATGTCCGAAACAGACTTTGAGTAGCGCGATGCCCCCCGGCTTTGAAATAAAAAAGGCCGCCCAAAACAGGGAGGCCTTTGGAGGGTGAGTGCAAGCTGCACTGAATAATTAAGACGCTTCACCAACGGCGTAGCGCTCAAAACGCAACACCTTGATTTTGCTGTCACCGGTTTCTTTGGCAACTTCAGCGATGATGTCTTTGATGGATTTGCTGCCGTCTTTGATGAAAGCCTGTTCGAGAAGGCAGAATTGGGAGTAGAATTTCCCAAGTTTCCCATCGATGATTCTTTCGATCTTGTCAGCAGGTTTGTCCTTCATCTGCTCGCGATAAATGTCTCTTTCCGCTTCCACTTTTTCAGAAGGAACCCCATCGCGATCAATACAAATTGGCGATGCGGCTGCGATCTGCATGGTGAGATCTTTCATGAACTGTTTGAACGAGGCGTTTTCACCGGTTTTTTTGTTGCCGACCGCCACTTCAGCGAGGACACCGACCCGTCCTGCCATATGTATGTAGGAGGACACAACGCTGTCTTTTGCTTTGATTTTGGCATACCGCCCAATGCCCATGTTTTCACCGAGCTGTCCAACTTTGGCTTTGATGAAGTCACCGAACTTCTGCGCAGAATCAGCCGCGTAGGGCTGGGCCAGCAAATCTGAAAGACTGGCGGCATCCGGACTTTTGGCGATATGATCAATGATCTGATCAACGAATTCTTTGAAGGTATCGTTTTTCGCGACAAAATCGGTTTCGCAGTTCACTTCGACGAGAATGCCAGTTCCGTTTTCAAGAATCCGGGCGCTGACAACTCCTTCCTTGGCGTCGCGGCTGGCCTTTTTCTCGGCATCTTTGATCCCCTTTTTCCGAAGAATCGTCTCAGCCGCTTCCAGGTCGCCACCAGCTTCCGCAAGTGCCGTTTTACAATCCATCATTCCTGCGTTGGTCCTATCGCGCAGTTCCTTAACCATTCCAGCCGTAATTGCAGACATCTTAAAAAGTGGGTAACTTGGTTTTGTTTGTGTTTCTGTTTGGGAAATTAGCGTTTTGCCGCAACCATAGGTTCGATCACCTTGCTGAGAATGATGCGAATGGAACGAATTGCGTCGTCATTGGAGACGATGGGGTATTGAACTTGTTCTGGATCAGCATTGGAATCCACCATTGCCACGATGGGGATGCGTAACTTGATCGCTTCGTTGACTGCATTGTATTCGCGAGCTGAATCAACAATCACCAGAGCGTCTGGAATTCTATCCATGGCCCGAATTCCGCCGAGACGAAGTTGCAGCTTGGTGCGGAGACGGCTCAAGGAGGCTAGCTCCTTTTTGCTCATCTTTTTGAAGTCAGGTGACTTCGAAAGGTTTTCCAGATATTCCATCCGGTTGACACTGCGGCGCACAGTTTCCAAGTTAGTCAGCGTTCCACCCAGCCAGCGGTGATTGACGTAAAATTGTCCGGTGGCTTCGGCAGCTTCCCGAACCGCATCCTGAGCCTGCCGCTTGCAGCCGACAAAAAGGACTTTTTTGTTTTTCGAGATCAGATCCCCAAGAAATTTGCCCGCAACATCGATTTGTTGGACCGTTTTTTCGAGGTTAATCAGGTGAACATTGTTTTTTTCGCCCAAAATGTAATTGCGCATTTTGGGATTCCATTTTCTCGATTGATGTCCAAAGTGAACACCGGCATCTACCAATTCAGTTAGTAGTTCTATTGACATATTATTATGGTTGAATCCCTTTAAAGCAGGGAATTCGGGCTTTCGAAAAGTATCGGTTGGTTAAAAGCGCCCCACTTTTCTTATCTGGTTTTTAGGTCGATGAGGATTGATATTTCAATCCTGGGACGCGGCGTATTAAAAGCTTTAAAATTTTATTTTCAAGAGAAAAGAACAGGTTCCCTCAGTCCACTTTGTGGGTGTTTCAAAATGTTTGGAGGTGACAGACCCTTGAAATTAACTTATCATTTAACTTCTCAGTCCGTTTGCCTGATAATGAAGATACCTGCGATCAAAGGAATCATACGACGGCGTATTTTGTTGAATTACCGGGTTAGTCCGGAGGTGGTGGCAGCTTTGTTGCCACCGATTTTTCGGCCAAAAGTGGTTCAGGGTTATGCGATTGCCGGAATATGTTTGATTCGGTTGGAGGAGATTCTTCCCAAGGGTTTTCCTGCCTTGCCTGGTTTGACGGGCTTCAGCAGCGAGAACTCGGCCCATCGTTTTGCAGTTAAGTGGCGGGAGCGGTCAGGAGCGAATCGGGAGGGTGTTTATATTTCCCGGCGCGATACCGACTCCAAGCTAAATTCAGTGGTTGGCGGCTATTTGTTTCCCGGTGTTCACCACTTTTCCGATTTTTCGGTTCATGATGAGAATGGTCAGATTTCTTTGCAAGTCAAAGCCAAACGCCAAACCAACCCCCTCATTGATTTCGAAGCACTGGAAACTAGTGTTTTTCCAGAGTCTTCGGTGTTTCTTTCGGTGGGGCAATCGTCGCGTTTTTTTGAGGCTGGTAGCGTCGGCTATTCGTCCCGGCCCAATTCGAAAAAACTTGATGGACTGGAACTCCAAATTCCCGACTGGACCGTCTCTTCTCTCCGGGTAAACCGGATTCAATCTTCTTTTTTCGATGATACGACCTTGTTTCCTGCGGGAAGTATCGAGTTTGATCACGCGCTTTTGATGCGGGATCTGCCCCACGAATGGCATGCCCAGCCAGAAATGTCGAGTAAGCCACGAAAGGCCAAACGGGTGAAATCACTGCTCCCGGTGCCAAATCTGGGTGAGGGAGTGGTCACCCGTCGCCCTGAGCGTGGCATCACTCTGGATCGCAGAGGGGTGAGGTAAGAGGGCTCTATGGTTCAGTGCTCCGGCTGGCGCTTGATTCGTGTCCGACGGCGTCGTAGGTTTTTAATTTTTCACGAAGAGTAAATCGCGATAATCCAAGTAGTTCCGAAGCTTTCGACAGATTATTTCCGGTGAGTTTCATGGCCGCTTTAAACAGTTGGGATTCGTACTTTTCCAGAAAGGCACGGTGGGCATCCCCCGGGTGATTGGTAAAAATCGATTTTAAAGCTTCGTCAAAAGAGGACTCAACCGGGCGGGATTGATCCCGCATGAGCAGTTCGATGTTGGCTTCATCAATGGAGTAGCCGCGGGCGTTCAGGATCGCTTTTCGAATCACATTTTGCAATTGGCGAACGTTGCCCGGCCACGATCCTTCTTCCAATTTTTTTAGGGCTGACTCTGAGATGCCCACCATGGGGAATCCCGTTTCCCGCGAGTAACGTTCCAAAAAATATCGGGCCAAAATGGGAATGTCTCCAATCCGCTCGCGTAGCGGTGGGAGAAAAATTTGCGCCACATTTAATCGATAGTAGAGGTCTTCGCGGAATGTGCCCGCCGCCACCATACTCTGGAGATCACGGTGGGTGGCGGCGATGATGCGGACGTCCACCAAAATCTCCGTGGTTCCACCGACCCGGTAAAAACGCTTTTCCTGGAGCACCCGCAACATTTTGGCTTGAAGGCTCAGGTCCATGTCCCCGATTTCATCCAAAAATAGAGTCGCATTGTGGGCCTGCTCAAATTTGCCCACCCGGGTCGTAACGGCTCCGGTAAATGCCCCTTTTTCATGGCCAAACAACTCCGATTCGAGCAGATTTTCCGGAATTGCAGCACAATTTACGGTGATAAATGGCCGATGCGAGCGATGCCCGTATTGAAACAGAGCCCGGGCAATCAACTCCTTCCCCGTGCCGGTTTCTCCCTCGATCAGAACGGTTACCGGTGTGGCCGAAAGGCGGCCCAGGGCCTTGTAGACATCCATCATCGCCCGGCTCTCGCCCATTAGAGAATCTGCCGTGTGGAATGAATCGCCCAATCCCTTTTCACTTCCGATGGTGACGAGATTCGCGGCACTCCGGGATGATTGGATGGCCTCCTCCAAAGTGCGATGGACCTCCGTTTTTTCGAGGGGTTTGGTCAGAAAGTCATAAGCACCAGCTCTTACCACCTCGATGGCCGTACGACTGTCATATTTTGCGGTGATGATCACCACTGGCAGGTGAGGACGATTTAAAGCCACCTGCCGGACCAGATCAAAGCCGCTTAATCCCGGAAGATTGAACTCGGATAAAACCACCTCAAACTCGGTTGATTCGATTAATTCAAGCGCCTTTTTCCCAGTGTCGACAAATAGGAAACGGTGTCCCGTGTTTTTAAACCAATCCTTCAGGGTTTCGCCAGTAAAACGATCCGGATCTACCACTAAAATCTTGCCACCTTCTTTCATGCCAACGGCAATTTACCTTCATTTGGTAAAAAATTGACCGGTTTTTTCTCAAGGCTCCTGGTTAAACTGGCGTGGACCTGAAACAAAAGGCGGTGGGGCGTTGGTCCCGAATAAGGTGGGCTTTTCCTGCTCGCTGCGGTCCCCGCCGGGAACGAGGTGCTCAAAAACGTAATTAAATCGCAAACTGCACTGCAATCGCCGCTGGTTTTTGCTGTCGATTTTGGGGTTCAGCGTCATGATAGCCTCGGTAAAGGGTTCAGCGTTTTTGATTTGCGAAGCCTGTTGCGCTGCTTCCCGGTGGGGTAAGTTGCGATTCTTGATCATGGTATCGAGTGCCACCAGATCCTCCCGGTTAATCGGCTCAAATAGCGACTGCCACTTTTCGGGCGTGATCACCGGAGCCACAATATTGACAATTCGCTTGCGATCACCCTCCTGCTTCCAATAACCGATGATCATTAAAAAGGGTTCATTGATCGAAAATTGTCGCAGGGCATCCCCCAGATCAACCGATGTGCCGTATTTGGCGAACTTGATCGAGATCGGGAGGTTGCCATGTTTTTGATTGGCCGCCTTTGCGACGTCCCATTCATCAGTGTATCCGCCCTCGTAACCATCAAAAAACGTGCTGCGAACCCAGTTTTCCCACTGGTAACCATGGCTTTGAACTTCCTCTGCCCGCAGATTGGTGGTGGCGATTGCAAACGCAAAAAATCCAGCAACAGAATTTAAAAACACGGATCGAAGCAGGGCCATAAGATCAGCTAAACCCCAGTTGGTTATAAGAGCAAGAAGGAAACTGAGGGCGTAAAAACATCGTGGACGGCGACAGTTTATCAAAATTAATAATTTGCAAAAATGATATTCTTAGTTGAGTGAATGCTACGCACAAACATGACATCAGTAAATCCAGCACATCATTTAAACCGAAATACGACTTCGCCCACGAAAACGTGGGTGATTCCAGCGTTGCTTTTCACCGGAATTTTGGGATTGGGAAGTCTCGCCGTTAAATTCTCCTCAAAGTCTTATCGGGCAGAGGGCGCGATTGAAGTTCAATTACCCCAGGTTGCCGACCTTTCGCTTCCC
>JBGSJM010000322.1:0-8779 GCA_041742015.1 Verrucomicrobiales bacterium
CGTCAGCCGGTAGTTTTTCCACGGCAGCACCTCGCCATCAGCCAGCGTCGTCACCTTGTCGACGGCATTTGGCGACAAACCCGGCAAAAAACAGGCACCGGGATTCAGCAGCGCATCCGCCACCTCGGCCACGGCATAGACCGGACAGTCAAATTCACGGGCCGCCTCGGCTACGGCAGCGGTGTGGTCGTTGTGGGTATGGGTCACAAAAATGCCCTCGACCCGGGTCATGATTCCCGCCGCGAGGGCTTTCTTCAAATCGGCGAGCGGCCCCTTGCCGCCGCAGTCCAGAGCAAAACCCGCACCATCGTCGGAGAGGAGTAGTTTTGTCGTCCCGAGGTGTTTGCACCAGTCCGGTAGATCGATGTGCTCGCTATAGTCCATTAATTCGACCTCCGCTGTTTCCCCGAGTACGAGGCGGCCCGCCGCAGTGAGCCGCTCCTCCTTGAAATACCAATTTAGTGCATTGGTCGATAGATAATTTGCATATATCTTGCGCACCTTTTCGATCAAAATATCTATATCCTTTTGTGGCTCAAATATAGGTTCCCCATGTAAAGGTAAGAGAATATCCGGCTGCTCCGCCGCGAGTTTCTCCAGGCTCCTCGCCAATTGCCCGAGTCGCCCGCCGTATCCGTGATACCCGCCGATTTTAGCCTCTGGAATCGCCTCCTGAAAGCTATAGAGATCCGGGACCCGGCCACCTGCGAGGATGAGATCTCCGGTGAAAGCGATCTTTTTCCCGGCGATCTCCGCCAGATAGGTGATCCCCTCGCGAGTATAGCCCGGTGTTCCCATCACCCGGAACTCCAGTCCGCCCGGCCCCGCGACCTTGTCGCCGTCCGCCACTGGGATCGACACGGGGAGGGCTCCGACCGGCAGCCGGGTCACCTGCTGATCGTAATAGTCGAATCGCTTCGACCACCAGGCGTCCCAGTGGATTGCCGGATCAGCGAGAAAGTCTGCGACCGCACGGGGAGCGACGATTTTGGTGTTTTCTCCCTTCGCGCGGCGGGCAAACTCCGTCACATCACTTCGCAAATGGGTTATCAGGATGAGTTCTGCGGCTGCTGTGCCTCCTCCGTAGATGGCGACCCGTTTGCCTTCGCGTTCGATACTGATGGCGTTTAGCGGCCCTTTGGTGAAATGAATCTCGCCGGGCAATCGCGCCCACAGGCTTGCCGTTAGTGAGGTAAAGAGGATCAGTAGGCTGAATATCCGTTTCATGAGGCCAGTGTGAAACCTTTCCTCAACGAAGGCAAGCCCGCCTCCGCCGGATCAACGCCATTACGAGGATCAAAACTGCCGTCAAAACCGGTGCCGCCTCCAGCCATCTGCGGTGGTACGCGGAAACCGGTGCCGCAGGCAAAGCGAGAGTGTACTGACTGCCTGGCTCCAGATCAATCACCTCGGGGAAGGAGGCGGGCCGGTTGATGATCAGCATCAGGCGCTTCTGTGCGCTGAGGGAAAAATTGATAAAGAGGGTCTCTTCGCCAAACTGGTAGGGCAGGATTGATTCTCCGCTGAAGCACCCCTCAGGTACCGAGCTATCTGGGCCGGGATGGCGGATGGTTTCAGGCTCGGGAAAGGCAAACGAGGGCTGCACCTCCCGCTCCCCAAAACGAAAAGCAAAGACCTGGTCAGCAAAGTGGTTCGCGCTTTCCACTAATTTGACGATGGTTTCGTCATTCCGGGTCGAAAGCCATTCTTTTCCAAACACATCGGCATCGAGAGGCGCAACCGTGTCAGTAAGTTCCGGGGCATGAACCGTCACGAAAACAGCGGCCGCTCCAGGTTCAAGCAAATTAATCTCAAGATAATGATAGAGAGCGGGATGAGCAACGGCGTTCCCCGCTGCTGCCAGGAAAATGACAATGACAAGCGCAGATGATACAAACCCTCTGCGTTCATCTGCGGTTGCAACGTCAAATCCCTCCGTCACAGCAGCTTCTCTCCACCTGTGTATTTCGCCACCGCATCGGGATCAAGTTCCAGTCCCAGACCGGGGGTTGTGGGAATGGCCAGCATGCCATCCGGGTCGAGTTTCCAGCCGCCGAGGGTGATTTCGTCGATGAAGGGTGAACCGGTCAGGTATTCGACCAGATCGGTGCCAGGGAAAGCGGAGGCGAGGTGCAAATCCGCCGCGAGCCCCACTGCGGTGTTCCAGCCGTGCGGGATGAACTGCACGCCGTGCTCCTGCGCCATCCAGGCGATGCGGCGCTCCTCGCTGATGCCGCCGACTTTGGTGACGTCGGGCTGGATGATGTCAAAGGCCCCGGCCTCCAGAAAAGGCTGGAAGGCCTGGCGGCGGGTGAGAACCTCCCCGCCGCTGATCGGCACCGGCGAGTGCTCGCGGAGCCTGGCAAAATCTTCGAGCGAGTCGGGGGTAAGCGCTTCTTCGAACCAATGCACGTCGTAATCCGCCAGCATCCTCGCGGTGTTGAGCGCCCACTTGTAGCCATTGGTCCAGTGGGCATCGCTGCCCCCGGCATCGACCATGAGCTTGTTTTCCGGGCCCACCGCTTCGCGGGCGGCTTTGACGATGGCTTCATCGGTCGCGGCATTGCGACGGCCAAACGGCCCCCAGCCGATCTTGAAGGCGCGGAAACCCTGCGCTTTGACTCTCAGGAGATGATCGCGCAGCTTTTCGGGCTCATCCATGAGCAGACTCGCATAGGGCTGGACCCGCTCGCGATAACGACCGCCGAGGAGCCGCCCGACCGGCTGACCGGTGGCCTTGCCGAGGAGATCCCAGAGCGCGATGTCGATGCCGCTGATGGCATGGGTGATGGCTCCACCCCGTCCTAGCCAGAACATGTTTTGATGCAGTTTTTCGCTGACCCGCTCCGGTTCGAGGGCGTTTTCACCGCGATATAGCGGCTCCAGCATGGCGAGCGAAGCGCGCACCAGCGCGTCATTGGTGAAGACACTGCCAAGCCCGATGGCCCCTTCATCAGTGTGGACGGCGATGAGGGTGTGGACACAGTCATCGGGCCGGAGTTCGTTGCTCCAGCCGCCTTCGGGCGTGGCTCCGCGCAAACCTGCGCAGCGGATTTCTCGGATCTTCATGCTCGTTAGTTTTTGCCGTAGGTTACTGAAAATCAACAAAACTTGTGAAATGTCAACTTTAAAAAAGTAAATCACACTCTTCCACAGGGTTGCTCCATCCCCAAAAATGAGAGCTTGACTGCACGTGGTTGCGCCGCATCTTTTCTTGCAATGCCAAGTCTACTCGAATTACAGCAAGAAGCGGACAAGCTCTCTTCGCCAGAAAGGGAGAAATTGATTGTTCATCTTCTTTCCAAAGCGCCGTCACCAGCCCCCGAGATCACGGACGAAGAAGCCGATCAGAGGGATGCTGAGATGGATTCTGGCGAAGTTTCCTCCGTCCCCCACGCAGACTTCGTCAAACAGGTCCGTGGATGAAGCGGGAAGTGGTTTACCATCCCAAAGTTCCGGGCGAAGTTCGGGAGATTTACTGTTACTATCGGGATGTTTCAGAAGACCTTGCTGAAGATTTCTGGGATCACCTGACATCAGCCATCGATTATGCAGCCAGATTTCCTGAAAGACATCACTTTGACTTGGGGTCAAAGCGAAGGAGGAGCAATTTGGACCGATTCCCCTATCATTTTCTATTTCTGGAGTTTGCGGATCACATCCGGATCACCGTGGTCAGACACAACAAACGCACCATCGGAACAAAAAGAAGCTAATCCCGATTAGCCATTGACGGACGATTAATATCGCCCCATTACTAATTACCTGAATTTCTCGGATCTTCATGCTCGTGTAAAGAGTCTGGCTTGTGGTTGAAAAGAAATGTTGGCGTCGAGCGGAAACATGGGCCGGGCGCACCGGTTGTGGCCCAGGCTGCGGAGATTGGCACTGGTGGAGCCCGGCGCATCCGCATCGATGTATTTTGCGGCCCAGTCTTTAAACATGTGCGGCTCACAGTGCGGCGACTTGACCACGACCGCTCCAAAATGCCTGGGATCAAAGCCGTGTGCAAAGAATAGGGCTCGATCATAGAGGCTCACGGCGCGGCTGGTGACAATCAGGGTGATGTTGCCGACTTGAATCACCGCAGTGCGCCCGGCCTGCCACAGTTCGCGAGTCGTCTCGCTGTAAAAGCAACCATCCGACAACAGGCTCACTCGCCCTTCAATTGGCAGCGGGGAAAAACGGGCGGTGTCGAGCGCACCTCCCACCGTGGTTCTGACCGTATGGCCGATCCCGGCGGCAAAGGCTGCCTCCACCGCAGCGGGATCCACGATCGGGATCAATGCGGTGCCTTCGTAGTTTGCCTCGATCAGCGACCGCAAAATCGCATTGCTGTCGCCGGATGCGCCGGAACTCGTGGCATCCGCCGCATCCACGAGCACGACGGTGCCGGATGAATTGGCCTTGGTGAGCCGTGCCATTTCAGCCAGACTCGTCAGCGGCACCTGCATTTTTTCGTGATGTTCCCAGAACAAATTGGCGATGCGCAGGGCTTCGCGCTCCGCCAGAGTCGGGTCATTGTCCGTCACCACAAAACTATTCGACGCCAGAGCCGGCACATCGGTGAAGGGATTGCCCCACATCATCGCTGCCGAGAGTCCGCCTGGCCCCTGCTCGACGGCCTTGGCAGCCTCCACCGCGTGGCGAATCGAGCCCGATGCTGTGATCAACTCATCACCCCGCACCAAGGCGGGTATCGTCACCTTCGCCGTGACTGGTTTTACCTCACCGGCGACGATGCGCAGCAGCAATCGCGCGGCCCGTTCTCCGGTGCTGAAAAAATCGACGTGGGGGTAAGTGTGAAAAGCCACTGCGGCATCGCTCTGCTCCAGCATCCGGTCGGTGAGAATTCCATGAAGATCGAGGGAGATGACGATGGGCACCCTCTCGCCGACGATCTTCCGGGTTTCCTCCAGCAGCCACCCTTCCGGGTCACCCTCGCTCTGGGTCGCCATGGCACCGTGCAGGGAAAAGTAAACACCATCCACCTCCGGGGCCGCCTGGATGCTGGCCAGCAGCTCCCCCGCGAGGCGCTCAAACGCCGCATCAGCCAGGGTGCCGCCGGAGGTGATGAAATGCGCGCTGCACGTCGGCACCAGTTCCACGTTCGCTGCTGCATCAAAAACGCTCAGCGCCCCTCCCACCTCGCTGCGGACCGATCGGTGGTAATGGAGTATCGACTGGCCGTGGCGGACGGTGAAATCGTCGTAGCCACTCAAGACCGGGTTGAAGGTCGAGACTTCCTGTTTGCACTCGGCGATGAGGATGCGGGTCATATCAAGAAATTTTCATGGAGTCATGGAGTCATGGAGTCATGGAGAAAGGAAATCTTGGCTCTCCCATTTTTTCGGCTCAATGCTCCTTAACTCCATCATTTCATGATTCACTCCAACACAAAAGGTTCTGAACAAGGCAGGCATCTGGCTTCCCTTTCAGTCTCCCATCGTTCGCTATTTAACTCCTCAAACAAGCGGAAGGCTTCTGCTGGAGATATTTCAGAATAATCGTGATCAAGAAGATCCCCGCCAGCTTTTGGCAAATCGAAATCGACGCTAAGTTCAGTTTCCGCGTTCATGACAAAACCCTTCAATCTTATGAAGACACTCTTCGTTACCATAACGCAGAATCAGATCCCGAAAAGAGGGATTCTTGGGATCGAGGTTCTGAAGGATTACCAGTTGCCGGATATCCTCCCAATCCTGACCTACTTTGGCCCGATAAGGACTTGTGGCGGAATGAAGCTTGAGAGCCACCAGATGTTCGGGGGCGGGGATCTGCAAGGTCAGCCCTTCAAAAGGGAAGTCTCTTGAATTTCCCAAGAGCTTTTCCCATGTCGCCGGACTCACTATCATCAGATCGATGGGAATTTGTCCACTCGCAGTAAACTGGGCGAAGGGGTCTTGATGATGGATTTTCACATATCCCAAACGGCGCAACTGTGAAAACCATTCTTCCGTATTCTCCTCACTGACAAGAAAGTCAATATCCAGGGTGTTTCTCGGGTAACCGTAGAACGCAAGTGAGTGGCCCCCGATCAACAGAAAAGGAAGGTGAATTTCCCCCAGGATTTGTGAAATTGATTTTGCCATTTTCACTTTCAATATCACACAATCCGTTTGTCTTTCAATTTGGCTATTTCAGCCCACATTTTACTGCATTTTTTGCCGCCACATTTGATGATCAACCCGTTCCGAGTGGATTACCTGCAACCCCGGAGAGGTTGGCTCAAGTCTGCTGGAGCGCATAGTCACGTGGGAAAAGCAGCTTGATCCCAGCGATCAGCGCCAGGCCAGCCAGAACATAGGCGACACCAGTGAAGGTGAGCAGACGGTCAATCCCGAGTGATTGCTTCCACAGGCCGCCGAACAGAGTCGCGAAGCCGGACATGATCGCCCCACAGAAATTCAGGATGCCCACGGCGGAGGCCCGCCTCGCTGCGGGAACCACTTCAAAGGCCGCCGGAAAGATGTTTCCCATCAGCAGCCCGCTGAACAATCCAAACGAAGCCGCTGCGATCCGCGTCGCATCGAGGGTGTCACTGCTACCGAGAAAATGCAGACAGGGCGCACAAAAGATGAGGCTGGCCGTCATCAGCCACAGGCGCGAGGCCTTCGTCCTCTGATAGAGCCAGTCCGCCAGGACTCCGCCTCCGAGCAGCCCGATGGCGGTTGTAACCTGGAGAAACAGTGTGGCGTTGTAAGCAGCGTCGGATTGATTGAGTGAAAATTTGTCGTGCAAAAAGTTTGGCAGCCATCCGTAAAGCAGCCACAGGCCAAAGACAAACACCGGAAACACCACGCAGAGTAGCAAAAAGGTGGGTACTCGGAGGAGATTTGGAAAATTCGAATTTCGAATTTCGAGTTTCTCCGGCTTTGTGTCGGCATTTTCTTTCAAACCCCGGAGAAACAAAAAATAGGGCAGCGCGTAGAGCACCCCCACTGCACCCAGGACAAAAAATGCGCCGCGCCATTGTCCCCGATCAGCCATCCAGCCGCCGAACCAACTGCCCGCCACCGTACCCGCGATTTGCGCGGTGGTCAGCACGGCGATGGCCCGGGAACGAAGCGCAGGCGGATGGGCATTGGCAGTCAGAGCAATCGCCGTCGGCATGAACAGCGACTCGGAAATGCCCATCGCCGCCCGCAGGCCGAGCAGCATAAAGGCACTGCCCGCAAAGCCGGTCGCGACCGTGACGAGACTCCACAGGATGAGGCTGAGAACCACAAGCAGCCGCTTGGAAAAGCGATCCGCTAACTGCCCCGCAATGGGACAACCAAAGGCATAAACCCAGAGAAACATCGCCCCGGTGAGGCCGAGCTGCTTGTCGCTCATCGAGAGATCCGCCTTTAGGGCCGGAAACATGGAAAACACCGCCTGCCGGTCACAGTAATTCAAAAAATAGGCGACCCACATAAATGCCACCAGCAGTGTCGCCTGGCGCATCGAAACCGCAGATGGTGAGGTTTCCGTCATGCGTCCAAGACATCCGAGGCACTGACTGGTTTTGCGATCACTGCCACACAATCACCCTGCTGGGTTAGGCAGGGCGCGCGCATTGTGATGAGATAGCCGGCGCTCGCGGCGATGATGGGTTCCGGGGCTCGATCGGGGCGTTCCAGGTGATGGATCCAGCCCACCACTTGCCCGCATTTCACCTTACTGCCGAGATCCACCGCGATTTCGAAAATACCGGATTCCGGCGCGAGGATGTAGTCCTCTCGATTGGTTGCCTGAGTAATGATCGCTGGTGATTTACGTTTCTGTTCCCGGCCCTGGAGTAGCCCCACGTGGATGAGCACGTTGTTCAGACCACTCTGGGTGATGCGATGCACCGCCGCTGGCACCCCTTCGCCACCGCCGAGTTCGGTGGTTACAACCAGCTTGCCCTGGTTCTCCGCCTCCACCGGCAACAGGCCCGTGCCCGCGATATCCGCATATATGAAACAGAAATCCGTTCCCCAGGCCAGCATCGCGGAAAACATGCGGGCCCGCTGTTCCCGATCCTCCACCAGATGCATGTGTGAGCAGGGCACAAACTCCATGCTGCGCCCGCCAGAGTGCATGTCGATGACCACATCACTTATCGGAAAGAGCGTCGTGCGCAGAAAATGCGCGATCTGACTGGTCACCGGGCCTTCCGCTTCACCCGGAAAGGCGCGGTTCATGTTCATGCCATCGAGCGGTGACAAGCGCGTGCCGGCCCGGGCCGCCGGAAAATTCAGCGAGGGGATGAGGATGATTCGCCCGGTCACCATCTCGGGCGTGAGTTCACGGGCCAGCTTCATCGCCGCGATCTGGCCCTGATATTCGTCACCGTGATTGCCCCCGAGCACCAGCACCGTCGGTCCCGTGCCGCGTGCGACAACGGTAATTGGGATCATCACATTCGCCCAGCCACCGAGGTTGTGGGAATAGGGCGCCTGCAGAAAGCCCTGCTGTTTGCCCGGCCTGTCAAAATCGATGGAGGTGATGATCATCCTTTTTGCCGCCACCTTGAAAGGTTTCATTGGTTGGATCAAGCTTTTTCCAGGCCGTCTTTCCGGTGACCTGGGGAAAGAAAATCAAATGAAGTGCCAACAAAAGGAAATGAAGTGCCAACAAAAGGAAATGAAGTGCCAATAAAAAGAAATGAAGTGCCAACAAAAGGAAATGAAGTGCCAACAAAAAGAAATGAAGTGCCAACAAAAAGAGATGAAGTGCCAACAAAAAGAAATGAAGTGCCAATAAAAAGAAATGAAGTGCCAACAAATAGAAATGAAGTGCCAACAAAAAGAAA
>JBGSJM010000323.1:0-11265 GCA_041742015.1 Verrucomicrobiales bacterium
ATGACAATGAATGGGGATATGCCAACCGAATGATGGACCTGACCGCAAAAGTAGCCCGTTTTTTAGCAAACTGAATGAATTCAAAAGGCTACCTAATCGTCACGGCTGCTTATTGGGGATTTACCATCACTGATGGTGCTTTGCGCATGCTGGTGCTGCTCCATTTCCACAAGCTGGGATATACACCAGTCCAGATCGCTTTCCTCTTCTTGCTCTATGAATTCTGCGGTATCCTCACCAATTTTTTTGGCAGTTGGGTGGGTTCACGAACTGGACTAAAGTCCACCCTGTTTGCCGGACTTGGTCTGCAGATCATCGCTCTGTTGATGTTGTCCCTTCTCGATACGGAGTGGACGACGCTTTTTTCGGCCGGGTTTGTGATGCTCTCGCAAGCTTTATCAGGCATTGCCAAAGACCTCACCAAAATGAGTTCGAAAAGCGCCATCAAAGTCCTGATGCCCCAGGATGGGGAACCCGCCGCGTCAGAAGGGCTCCTCTATAAATTAGTGGCGATCCTAACCGGATCAAAAAACGCCCTGAAGGGCTTTGGCTTTTTTTTGGGTGCCGCTTTGCTGAGCTGGCTGGGCTTTACCAATTCCCTCTGGGTCATGGCGGGAGCCCTTTTTATCGTTCTGCTCGGATCGATGATATTTCTGAGGGGTGATATAGGGAAATCAAAACAGAAAACCAAATTTTCCCAGCTCTTTTCGAAAAGCCGGGAGATCAATCTGCTTTCCATTGCTCGATTTTTTCTCTTCGGAGCCCGCGATGTCTGGTTTGTGGTGGGATTACCTATCTTTCTCACCGAAAGACTGGGGTGGGACTTTTGGCAGACCGGTGCATTTCTCGCTCTATGGGTTATCGGTTATGGAATCATCCAGGCTTCCGCCCCGGCCATCACCGGGAAAAATCTGGGTGCAGCGGCCTGGGTCTGGGGATTGGTGCTTACGGTAGTCACCTCTGGGATTGCCTCAGCGTTATATTTAAACTTTTACCCGGTTTACTCAGTGATCGTTGGACTGGCAATATTTGGCATCCTTTTTGCGATCAATTCCGCAGTCCACTCCTATCTGATCCTCGCCTATTCTGATTCCGATAAAGTAACTCTAAATGTCGGTTTTTACTACATGGCCAATGCCGCCGGGCGACTCGTCGGCACTCTGCTCTCGGGATTGATGTATTTGAAAACCGGACTGGTCGGCTGTCTCGTTACCAGCGCAGTGTTTTTACTGATCGCCACTATTTTTACCATTCCGTTGAGGAAAACGCTCTCAACGAACCGGTCATAGTGAATTATTCACTGGGTACCCGAGCACGGATCACCGGGGCCAGCCACTTCGCGGTTTCATCAGCGATGACGTTGTAACCCGCCAGATTTGGGTGGCGATCCCCGGTCCAGCCGGGGAGGTGGCCAAAAATGCTGTCCAGCCGGTTATCGAGCACAATGACCTGATCACCCTGGATAAAGGGCGTGGCCGCAGCCCGGAGATTTTCCGAAATTTTATCGAGCGCGTAACGGCGGTAGTTTAACATATTGGGGCCTTTTTTGAGCTCCTCCAAATACCTCGGGGCAATGTCTAACAATGGGAGTTTCTCTTCCAACGCGATCTGCCGGATGATGAGATTGATGTCTTCATGCAAATTGTCGAGTGCGTAGGGGATCACGGTCATGGGGATGAGCTGAGCCTTCGGGTGGTCCTGCCGCAGGCGAGTCAAAAGCTCGCGAAAATCACTGGGAAAAGCGGTGTTAAAATCCTTGATCTTTGATCGGTCGTTTAACCCGTAACGGATAAAAATGTAGTCAGCCTGCGCCTTGTTCTTCACCGCTTTGTCATAGCGGGTGTCGAGCAGTCGGCGAATATATTCGCCGCTGACACCTTCATTATACACATCGCAGGGCGGCAGGTCTGGCTGTGCCGCGAGGAGGATGCGGACCATGTCTTCAAATTGCGGCTCATCGGGGGCAATTTTCTTGGGAATCCCGGCCTCAGTGGTGCTATCCCCCAGCAGGATGATTTGCAATCGCTTTTTACCAGCCGTAGCCGCGCCAAAGGCAAAGGGCTGCCCTCCGATAAACTGATCCGAGGTAATGGTCGGGCAGATCGTCTTTTCGACATAATGCACGAAGCGCTCTGTGCCGTCGGTGTGGCTGACAAAAGGCCACCGCCCCGGATTATACATTGTATCGGTCAGATCGCGCATCAGGACAACGTGTTTGCCGTTTTTCGCCATCTGCCGCAGGCCAAATGGTCTGCCGCTCACACACATGTTGAGGTGCACGCCCATGAGGATGACATTGTCGATGTTTCGGGCTTCAAGCAGATTCCAAATTTCCACGCCACTGTCGCTGATGGCGTCTTTTTCCTGGTCGATGCGAAGCAGATCGACCTGCCGGGTCCAGGGAGCCCGGGGATTGAGCCCTTTGGCTTCGAGTTCTTTGGCCCAGGCTGCATGTTCAACAGGATCATCGTCTTCGCCTCCGTCACTTTGATCCAGCGGATAAATGGAGCGCTCCTCATTTGGAATCTGCTTGCACCACTCCCCTATTTTATCGGGCAAACGGGCGGCTGGCGGGGCAGATTTTGCGAGTTCCCGAGCGGGTGTTCCCTCGTAGGGTTTCATGCAACTGCTTGGCGCGTGAATAATGAAAATCCCGTCCTTTCGAGCTTTTTCAAGCACCTCATTCATTCTCGGTGCCATCTCGGTTTCACGGGTCACCGCGTTTTTGCAGTGATGCAAATCCCACATATCACAAACGATGATGGCAGTGCGGGCAGGCTGCCACTGCTCCTTGACGAGGATGGCTTTGCCAGAGGGAGTGCGAGTTTGCAGGGTGAGATCCACCGCATGGGCGGTCATCGAAAAGGCGAGAAACAAGGCAAGTGTTTTCATATTTGCACCATGAATGCGATTCGCCCGGATTTCTCAGCAAATTTCTATCGTGAAGACGCCGCAACTGCGTCCATTGCCAGCTCGCGCACGAGTCATTGAACAGGGTATCGTGCCGCATTGTACCCTGTTCCATCCGCCATTAGACAGGGTACAATCAGCTCTGGGACGCTGGTTTGACATACCTCCCATGCGATCTCATATTGGATCCTTGATGGAAAATGATCAATCACCCACCCTTTTGGGCCTGAAGGCTCCGGTAAAATGGCTCGTCATTCAGTGGTTGCTGATCTTTATCGGAACCAAATGCGGGCTGATGGCCGCAGCGCCCCTGAAACCCTCTGCGAACCACTTTTTCGAAAAACATTGTCTGGAATGTCATGATGCTGATTCCGAAAAAGGCGGGCTGAATCTGGAAAAAATCGATTATGCCATGTCGGGGCGGGCGCAGACGGATCTTTGGACGAGGATTTTTGACCGCATCGAGAACGGTGAGATGCCGCCACCCAAGCAGGCACAACCCATCCTGGAGGAGCGGGAAGCGATCCTGGCAGCGATCCAGCCTGCCCTCACCAAGGCAGACCAATCCGGTCGAGAAGTGGTCCTGCGGCGACTCAACCGCATCGAGTATCAGAACACCATCCGCGAACTGCTAGCGGTGGAATTGGACTTCAATGATCTCCTGCCGGAGGACCAGCAGGCGGGTGGCTTTGATAACAATGGTGAGGCTCTGGCGGTTTCCACCGAGCAGATGCAGGCTTATCTGGCTGCCGCGCGGCGGGCGATCAATGCAGCCATCGTCACGGGTGAACGCCCGAAAACGGAGACTTTCACGGTGGACTCGATCCGGGAGGTCCAACCGTATTTCGCTGATGGCAGTTACAGCCTGGTGGATGGACGGGTGGTGATTTTTACCTCTTCTGACAATTCCTCCTACTCAAAGATTTCTACCCGGGATCGTCGCATTCCGGTGCGGGGACGGTATCGCTTTCGGTTTCAGGCGGCGACGCAGGATGCGGAAAGTAATCTGGGTTTTACAGTGTCAGGATCAAGCTTTTCTGGACTGGAGGCGACCCACCAGAATCTGGGGTACTACGAAGTCAGCGCAGAACCAAAGACCTTCGAGATCGAGGCGCTTCTGGAGGCGAAATCAGCCATCCAGTTTTTTGCCCTCGGTTTGCCGACCTACCTCAAGAAAAAGCCGGGGGTGACTTATCCCGGGGTTGGTTTTGGAGCGGTGGAAATCACCGGACCACTCATCGAGCAATGGCCACCGGAGAGTCACCAACGCTGGTTCGGGACCATGGACCTGAAGCAGGGCACTCTGGATGATGCCGAACGAATCCTGAGAAGCTTTGTGCCCCGAGCCTTTCGCCGCCCCGCCGCTGAGGCCGAGGTGGCCCGCTTTGTGACACTGACTAGGACCGTGCTGGAGTCGGGCCGAACTTTTGAGGAAAGCATCCGGGCTGGGCTGATCGGAGTGCTCTGTTCTCCCAATTTTCTCTACCTCCGCGAAGATCCGCTCCCCGACACAACACGGATCACGGAATGGGAACTCGCCTCGCGCCTGTCCTATTTTCTCTGGAGCGGTCCACCGGATGAAACGCTGCTGGATCTGGCTGCCCAAAATGAACTCAGCAAGCCCGCCGTGCTCAGTGCCCAGGTGGAGCGGATGTTGGGCCATGCGAGGAGCGAAGCCCTCGTAAAACAGTTCACCGGGCAGTGGCTGGACCTGAGGAAGCTTGACGACACCACCCCGGACCAAAAACTTTATCCGAAGTTTGACGAACTTCTCCAGGTCAGTCTACTCTGGGAGAGCGAGGGCTATTTCCGGGAGATGTTAAAAAGTGATCTCCCCATCACCGATTTCCTGGATGCGAGATGGGCGATGCTGAATCAGCGACTCGCAAAACACTACGGCATCCCCGGGGTGAAGGGCATGGAACTGAGAAAAGTCAGCCTGCCCGCTGACAGCGTGCGCGGCGGGGTGCTCACCCAGGCTGCATTGTTAAAGGTCACCGCTAACGGTACCACCACCTCACCGGTGCTGCGGGGAGTCTGGGTTTTGGAAAACATCCTCGGCCAGTCCACCCCACCTCCCCCGCCCAACACGGCGGGGATCGAGCCGGACATTCGCGGGGCGGAGACAGTGCGGGAGCAGCTTGACAAACATCGCTCCTCGGAAAGCTGCAACGTATGCCACCAAAAGATTGATCCACCGGGCTTTGCGCTAGAGAGCTTTGATCCGGTCGGCGCTTATCGGGAACACTATCTGCGCTGGAACGTAACCAATGTGGAGCACAACTGGGGTGGCGTGGTCAAGGGGGCACCAGTGGACAGCAGCGGGGTGACCTCGACCGGGGAGCCTTTCACCAACATCCGGGATTTCAAGAAGTGGCTTCTGGCCAGGAGCGACAATTTTTCCCATTGCCTCACCGAAAAGCTTTTAAGCTACGCCCTGGGCCGGGAGATGGGCTTTAGCGACCGAGCCGCCATAAACCAGATCGCCACAAAGACCCGGGCTAAGGGCAATGGCCTGCGGTCTCTCATTCACGCCATCGTCCAAAGTGAAACCTTTGCCACCCGTTAAAAAATTCAAGATTATGAAACCACTTTCTCGTCGCACTTTTCTTCGTGGCTCCGGGGTTACCCTGGCGCTGCCTCTGCTCGATGCCATGCTGCCACAGGGTCGGGCAGCAACGACTGCTGCAGCGATGCCTCCCCGACGCTTTGTAGCCATCAATATCCCGCTCGGCTTTATCCCTGATCATTTTTTCCCCCAGCAAACGGGTCGCACCTATGAACTGAGTCGCTACCTCCAACCCGGCGCAGCTCTGCGCCAAGATTTTACGGTATTTTCAGGCACCAGCCATCCCAGTGTGGACGGAGGACACTCGGCTGAGAAGTCCTTCCTCACTGCCGCGCCCTTTCCCGGAGCGCGCACTTTTCGGAACACCATCTCACTGGATCAGTATCTCGCCGGGAAAATTGGTGACCAGACCCGCTTCGCCTCACTCACCCTCGGGGAAAAGACGCTATCCTGGTCGGCCAACGGTGTCGCCATCCCGGCGGAGCAATCACCAGCCAAAGTGTTTACCCGGCTTTTTCTGACCGGATCACCCACTGAAGTCGCGGCCCGGCAGCGGGAACTTCAGGAAGGTCGCAGCATCATGGACACGGTGCTTGAGGATGCCAGAGCCATGGAACGCAGGGTGAGCGCAGTGGACCGGGAGAAACTGGATCAATTTTTTACCGCAATACGGGAAACCGAAAAGCAGCTCACAAAGACCGCCCAGTGGAGCCAGACACCCAAACCCACTGTGAGTGTCAAGCCGCCGGGTGAAATCTCTTCCCTTGATCTCGTCGGCACCCTGCGTGGCAACTTTGACCTCATGCGCCTCGCCCTGGAAACCGACAGCACCCGTCTCATCACCCTCGGCAGCACGGGATACGGGAACGTACCTAGAATCCCCGGAGTACAGCTCGGCTACCACGGACTTTCCCACCATGGCAAAAATCCCGACATGCTGCGCCAGCTGGAACTCATTGAGCAGGCGACGATGACCGCATTTTTCAACTTCCTCACTAGCTTGAAGTCTGCCAACCTGCTGGATCACACCCAGGTTTTGCTAGGGAGTAATTTGGGAAATGGGAGCGGCCACCTGACCACCAATCTGCCCATCCTCCTGGCTGGTGGAGGTTACAAACACGGTCAGCATCTTGCCTTTGATGCCCGCAACAATTATCCCCTGCCCAATCTCTTTGTCAGCATCGCCCAGCGCCTCGGAGTGGAGACTGATAAATTTGCCAGCAGCACAGGAACCATGCGGGGACTGGAGCAAGTGTGATTGAGTGGTGGGGAAGGCTTTAGGAAGAGGTCCCAAAGAGGCTAAATCCTATTGACTAAAGTCTCCAGCCTAAAGCCTAAAGCCTACAACTCCAGATTGATCTTTTATCCCCCGGTGCGATGATGCAGGTCTACCATGAACGTCCAGGAAAGCAGCGGCCAGACTTATAGCGCCTCTCATTTGCTGAGAAAGGCTCAGCAGCTTGGTCTTGCCTCTGCGGACGACCTGGCAAAACTGGCCGTGGTTCGCGGGCTGCGCTATTACGACGGCGCCAACCAGGGACAAACCTGGAAAAAGGAGGCTCAGTTTCAGATTCCCACCACGGCCTTTTCCAACGCCGAACTTGCCATCGCTCTGCTCTCTCCCGATTGGCCTACGGACAATGGCAGCGCCGTGCAGGTCCGCCAGAGAATCGCCTCGGCCGTACTCAGCGCTGATGATGTCGATCCCGCCGCCCTGGCTGAATTGGCCAAGGCGGAAAGATGCGAACCCATTCTCCGCTGGATCGCGACCTGCGGAGTGGAGGTGGAGCCCGAAAATCCCTTCTGGGAAACCTTGCTGGCGAGATTGCCGATGGTTGAGAGACCTGAAAGAGTGCCCCATCCCACACGGTTCTTTGAAATGACAGGTATTACCCGCCACGGTAAAGGCATTCGGAAACGGTGGCTTCGACTACACACTTAACAAAATGGCTGAATTAGAGAGCAATCCAGTGATTCTTATTCGCGCATTGGATCAATACCTCGATCATGACGTAGAATTGATCATCTATGGTCGCTCCGCGATCGCTTTGGGTTTTGACAATGCCCCGGCTGAAACTCTGAAAACACTGGATATCGATGCAATAGTTCGGATGGACTCGATCCCGGCGTTTGAAGCTGACGACAATTTCTGGGAAGCGAAAGATCGGGTCAATGAGCAGTTTGAAGACAAAGGTCTTTACATCACCCATCTTTTTGGCGAGGAACAGGTCTTCCTGCGGAAAAACTGGGCCGAGCACATTGTTCCCGTCACGCGCCCTCCCACCCGGCACCTGAAGTTGTTCCGGCCGAGTGCCATCGACCTGGTTCTGACCAAGATGATGCGGGGAGATGACCGCCAGGACATGGACGACGCCGCCTTCCTGATTCGACACGAAAGGATTTCAACCAGCCAGTTGCAGGAGGCTTTTCGAAACGCCAACCTCACCGATATCGTCGAACTCCACGACGCCTTTGAGCGAGCCAGGCCTATCGTGCTCTCGGTGGCGGCGGAATTTGATTCACTCGGTCATCGTTAAATCTGAATGTTGAAAGAGTGGGAGCGCAGCCAGTAACTCACGCTATGGGCTTACGAAATGTCCCACCGTCCACCGTCCACCATTTCGCCAGCCTTTGCGTTTGCCGCAGCCGGGCATTCATGCTCTCATGGTAAACGAGAAATGGAGGAAATATGGGCGGAGCTTCGAGGGTATTCGGAATTTTGGCTGCGGGCTGTCTTGCCGTGGCAGTATTGACAGATTTTACGAGGCCCGCACTGGCTGGAGCAGGTGTTTTGATCCTTCTCGGTCTTATGGCCGCAGCGCGCCGCAAACCGGCCCGGTACGCCGATCTTCAGACTCTCACCCCTCAACCACAGACTCTCACCCCTTCGCCTGCGTCCACTTCCACCGCGCCGTTTCGCGATCCCGCCACCACCTACGAGCTTTTTATCTCCTACGCCCGCGCCGACAATTCACCCAGCACCGGCAACCCCCAGTGGATCGAGGCCTTCCTGGAGCGCCTCAACCGCGCCCACCGCAGGCAGGAGGCTTCCGATTGGTACATCTTCTACGACAAGCAGGAAATCCACGGCATGGAGGACTGGAAAAAGCGCCTGCTCGATGGGCTGAAGCAGGCCCACATCATGCTCGCCCTGGTTTCGCCCCGCTACCTCGGCAGCGAGCCTTGCCAGTGGGAGTGGGACACCCACACCACCCGCGAGCAGGACGAGGGCCTCGGCCGCTCCAGCATCTACCCGCTGGTGCTCCAAGTCGCCCCGGTCTTCAAAAGCTCCCACGCCAGCCCGGAGAAAAGGGAGGAGCTGACCACCTGGCTGGGTTCCCTGGAGCGCCCGCCCAAAGATCCCGCCGCTTTTGCCACTGCCCTGGCTGGTCACATCGGCGATCTGCTGGCCCGGCAGTTGGACGGCGGCGAGATGGCCCGGCTTTACCTGCTCTCCCCCGATCAACTCCTCACCGACCCGAACCTTGATTCCTTTTTTGAACAGATGGACGATGACATTCACCAGGCTCTCGACAAAATCCGCCGCACCCGCGAGGCCAAAGGCAACGTGCCAGAGCGCCACCGCTTTTTTGTGGGGCGGGAGGCGGAGCTGCAGGATCTCCGGGACGCCCTCTTTGAAAAAGGCACCGGCATCCTCACCTCCGTCCGTGGGCTCGGCGGACTGGGCAAGACCGCCCTGGCCCATCGCTACGCCGGCGAGTATCGCGCCGACTACCCCGGTGACACCTGGACTCTGGAGTGCGAGGGCGGCGCCGTCAATACCAGCCGGAAGTGCCCCAAAGGATACGCCTGAAGACTGGGTCCAGCCCACCTACGAACTCTTCTTTTCCTACAACCCTCAGTGGATTTAAGGCGTTTGGGACCGCCTTAAGCACGGCTGTCGCCATGACTCATGAGTTCTGGGTCCAATGCGTTGTTAGGCCTCTCGGTCCCTTCTCCATTGACATTTGGAATATTGAAGCCGGCTTCGACAAGTCGCTTGCGTAGAAACAATTTCCATCCTCCAGATTCATCGACCTTGTCGAAGACAACACCGTCCAAATCTGAGGGACTTTCGAAATTCGGAAAGACAACTTCCGGATCCTTGCGTAAGACAAAGACATTCTCCCAACCCAGCAAGCCATAGAAGAATCCGAGCTCCAGAATAACGTTTTGTCTGGCGCGAAACTGAAGTGCGCGGTCTCCCACGGCGTCATACTGACGCTTAGATACTCCAAAGTCGTCAGCAGAAATGAGGACGATTGCAAAACGGCTGTTCAAAGACTCGTTAAGAAACTTTTGAAAAAGTGATTGCGAATGACCACCTATTTTTGTCAAGACCACAGGTTCTATTGTTAGGGATCTCACGAACGACTCGACTTCTTCGAGGAAGATTTTGTCGTGCCCGTGAGCAATAAATACCGATGAAGGTGTTTTCCCATCATCCTCAAATTTCGTCTTTTCGGATCGCACAGTTGAGGCGATATCTTGCGAAGCCTCGGATAAGGAGGCCGGAGAAATGTCAAGTCGTGTCTTCCCCAGATTAAATATTTCTTGGATTCGTACAGCGAAATGGCTCGCAGCTTCTCGTATTTCTTCGATACTCTGTGTACCAACCAAATTAACCCATTGCCACTCCTTCAATGCTTGCGGCATCTCGGCAACTCTTTCCAGAATTATTGGAATTACGAGGCGATCATCACGGTGGGCTATCACAGCGATCTCTCGTTGAATCCACTCGGACTGAATGCTTTGTTCAGAAATGAAGACAAGCAATCCAGAAGCGTGTTCGAGTGCGTCTTGAATTGCATGCTGCCAATTTACACCTGGTGCGAGATTGTCAACATCGCGCCACACGTCGATTCCAGCCGCCTGCAATGCTTCCACAAACGCTGATACAAGAACGTTGTCGCGTCGTGAGTAGGACGCAAAAAGATATGGTTTTGTGGTCATTGAATTCTGTCACCGTATTGCTTCGTAGTAGTTGGATTAGTAGGTAATTATTTTTAGCCCTCCGAAGCGCATCGTGCAAATTTTATCACTGAATTATATTCTGTTGTCCCGTCTGAGTGTGGGAAAGGAAGATTCCCCTTTACGAGCCCTCTCATCGCCATCTCCCTCAACAACCTGGCGGCGTTGCTTGATGCCACCAACCGTCTGGCTGAGGCCGAGCCCCTGATGCGCCGCGCCCTGATGATCGATGAAGCGAGTTTCGGCACGGATCATCCCAAAGTCGCTACCGGTCTCAACAACTTGGCCCATTTGCTTCAGGCCACCAACCGCCTCGCTGAGGCCGAGCCCCTGATCCGCCGCGCCCTGATGATCGCTGAAGCCAGTTTCGGCGCGGATCACCCCAAGGTCGCCATCCGCCTCAACAACCTGGCCCAGTTGCTTCAGGACACCAACCGTCTGGCTGAGGCCGAGCCCCTGATGCGCCGCGCCCTGGCCATCGATGAAGCGAGTTTCGGAGCGGACCACCCCTTGGTCGCAAACCGCCTCAACAACCTGGCAACATTGCTTCAGGCCACCAACCGGCTGAGTGAGGCCGAGCCCCTGATGCGGCGGATGGTTGCGATTTTTGCCGCCAGTCTGGGGCAAGACCACCCGAATACGCGCACCGTGGTGGGGAACTACGCCGCGCTCCTAAAGAAGATGGGCCGAAGCGAGGCGGAGATCGACGCAGCCAAAAGAAAGCTGATGAGCTGATAAGAAGCGGGGGAATCCCTCGTAGCGGTGGCGTCCCGCCGCCGTTTCCGGATCAGAGTGGTATAAATCGGCGGCGGGAC
>JBGSJM010000324.1:0-6211 GCA_041742015.1 Verrucomicrobiales bacterium
AAAGTCAGTTTTGACTATTAATTTCCCAAAACGGTTTGGCGGTTTTGGGAGCTAAATTTGGAGAGGGGATTCCGAAAACCTTGCACCGCAAGGCAAACACGGATCCCCTCTTATAGCCAAAAAAACTAGGGAATTCAGACACGATAAACGGTAGGGGCTCAATGGTAGAGTAGTGGTCTCCAACACCATTGGTTGGGGGTTCGAGTCCCTCCTACCGTGTTTGTCTTTTTGAAACAAAATATTTTGATTAGTGCCGCAGGCAATAAACAGATGGCGAAATTAGGAAAATACTTGGGAGAGGTTAAGGGGGAACTGAAAAAAGCAACCTGGCCTTGGGATCCCAAAGAAAAAGGTGTCAAAAAGTATCGGCAATTGATTGATTCGACCATTGTGGTGATCATCGCGATGCTTTTGTTGGGTGCTTATGTTGCGTTTATTGACTTTTCGATGGTGAAATTCATGGAATTCCTCACCACCTTTTCGTTCTGATTTGTTTTTGGACACCCTGATTGTAAAAGACTTGATTATCGTTAACTTATTGTAAAATGGCATCTATCCCAGCACCTCACGATCAATGGTATGTCATCCACGTTCTCTCTGGAATGGAAGGCAAAGTACGCGATCATCTTCTCCGTCGGATTCAATCCGAAGAGATGTCGGATTTGGTGTATGAAGTGCTGGTTCCGGAAGAGCGGGTTTCCGAAGTTAAGGCCGGTAAAAAGCGGGAGAGCAATCGGAAATTTTATCCTGGCTATGTGATTGTGAATATGCATTTGCTGACCGATAACAACAAACTGGTTGATCGGACTTGGTATTTTATTCAGGAGCAGGATGGGGTGATCAATTTCGCCGGATCTAAAACCCATCCCATCCCGATGCCGAAGCATGAAGTCGATAACATGCTTAATCAGATAAAGGAACGCATAGGTTCGGTAATGCCGTCCGTCGAGCACGAAGTCGGAGACACGGTCTCGGTTGCTGATGGCCCATTCCTTGGCCAAAGTGGGGTAATTGCAGAAATTGATGCAGAAAAAGGTGAATTGATGGTCTCGGTCAAAATTTTCGGACGGGAGACTTTGGTTCCATTGGAATACTGGCAGGTGGAAAAATCCTGAGGCGGAAAGGGCATGATACCCTGGCGAATCGATGATTATACCCTGTTAAGTCAGTGATTATACCCTGTTGAATGAGGCTCTGGCCTTTCAGAATTGAATTTTTTAATTAAGTAACTAAAGACACAAATGGCTAAAGAAGTCGTCAAAACAATTAAGCTACAGATCAAAGCGGGGATGGCAAACCCTTCTCCACCAGTTGGCCCGGCCCTCGGACAAGCAGGTGTGAACATCATGGCGTTCTGTAAGGAATTTAACGCTCGAACCCAGGGATCCAGTGGAGACGTTCTTCCTGTTGTGATTTCTGTCTTCAAAGACAAGAGTTTTGAGTTTGTTTGCAAGAAACCACCTGCATCCATATTGTTGAAAAAAGCGGCAAACCTGACCTCAGGCTCCAAGGAGCCTCACAAGGTGAAAGTGGGAACACTGACCCGTGAAAAACTTCGCGAAGTAGCCCGGATCAAGATGGACGACCTTAATACCAAAAATGAAGAGGCGGCTTGTCGGATCTTGGCTGGAACCGCCCGTCAGATGGGACTCGACATCATCGATTAATAACTTTTCGGCAGCGGCAAAGGTCGCTACGATTGTGAAAACAACATAAAGCAGGAGGAGATTTCTCCGTTGGAACTGCACCAACAACATGGCAAAAAAAAGAAGTAAAAGATATCTAAAAGCCGCTGAACAGGTGGATGTAACCAAAACTTACTCACTGGAAGAAGCCGCAGCACTGGTGAAAAATTTCCCGGCGCCCAAGTTTGACCAAAGTGTGACGATGACGTTCCGTCTCGGGGTTGATCCTCGGCAATCGGACCAAATGGTTCGGGGAACCTGTCCTCTTCCGCATGGTAGCGGTAAACATGTCCGGGTTCTCGTATTCGCAGAAGGCGATGCTGCAACTCAGGCCAAGAACGCTGGAGCCGAGCACGTCGGTTTGGAAGCGCTGATCAAGGAAGTTCAGGGTGGATTTAGCGATTTCGACGTGGTAGTGGCAACTCCCGCAGCAATGTCTGAAGTTCGTAAACTGGGCAGACAGTTGGGACCACGTGGTTTGATGCCGAATCCAAAAACGGGAACTGTGACCGACGATACGGCTGGAGCAGTCAAGGCGGTCAAAGCAGGTCGGGTTGATTTCAAGCTGGATCGCAACGGCAATGTGTCAGTTCCGGTTGGAAAGGTATCCTTTGAAGCAATTAAATTGGTGGAAAACGCCAAAGCGGTAATCGACGCCGTGGCCCATGCTCGTCCCGCAACTGCCAAGGGAATTTTCCTGACTAATGGAACATTGGCAGGAACGATGACTCCCGGAGTGAAGGTGGACATTTCTGCCTGGAGATAAACTCAAACACGACAAACCGAATTTATCAGGATGAAAGAAATCAAACAAACCATCATCGACGGTCTGCTGGAAAAAATCAACGCATCACCGTTTTTGTTGATTGCCGATTACAGCAAGATGACTGTTCCGCAGTTTTCTGCCTTGCGTGCCAAGCTGGAAGCTACTGGTGCCACATTTCAAGTGGCGAAAAATACCTTTGTGAAACGTGCCGCCAGTGAGGCCAAGTTTCCCGAAGCGCTTGCTGCATTCCTCACCGGTCAGACTGCGATTGTCATGGGCAAGAGCGATGTCTGTGGTGCGGCCAAGATTCTGAAAGAAGCTGGCAAGGGCGGCAAGTCGCCTCAGGTTCGGGCGGGAGTCCTTGACGGAGCATTTCTCAAAGCAGCGGATGTCGAAGCTCTGGCAGATCTCCCATCAAAAGAGATTTTGCAGGCGACCCTGCTGGGTCTTCTCAACCAACCTGCCACCATGATGGTGCGGGTGCTCAACGAACCTGCAACTGCTCTGGCGCGGGTTCTGGCAGCAAAAGCCGACAAGGGATAATTCCCAAAAAGACAAGAATTTTCAGGCATCTACTTTGTGATGTCTGATTGATAACAAATAAAACTAATAACCGGGTTCCTTGCCGGCTGTCGGGCACGACGGCTTAATTGACCAGAACGCTTCTGGAAGCGGCGACACCCACCTTAGAATATGGCTGATACAAGCAAACTCGTAGAACAATTAAGCAGTCTGACGGTCCTGGAGATCGCAGGTCTGGTTAAAGAACTTGAAGAAAAATGGGGCGTTAGCGCTGCTGCACCAGTTGCAGTTGCTGCGGCCGGTGGTGCTGCTCCAGTGGCTGAAGCCGCTGAAGAGAAGACTGAATTCACCGTGGTGCTCACAGGTGATGGTGGCAAGAAAATCAACGTGATTAAAGCGGTTCGTGAAGTGGTTCCAGGCCTCGGTCTGGCCGACGCCAAGAAACTGGTTGAAAGCGCCCCTGCCACTTTGAAAGACGGTCTTACCAAGGCGGCAGCCGAGGAAATGAAGAAGAAGATGGAAGAGGCTGGTGCCACCATCGAATTGAAATAATTTAAATTTTTGATCCGCATTTCAGTTTTTTTAATTGAAATGCGGATTTTTTTATATTGACAATTTGTCAAACACAAAAAAGTAGTTTATACGTAACGTAGGTTTCTTTAAAAAGTTTGGGACACCGAATTCTGGAGGTTTTGAAACCTTTAGAATTTGTTATCTCGTTTCGGGGAGTGGTCGGTGAAGTTTAAAAATTCAGCTTTCACAGCAAGGCAATGCTTTGTTGTGGATTTTTGTCTTTAATCTTTGCTGTCTGATTTTCGAATTCTTGATAAAAATCGTAGGCCCAAAGTCCACAGCTAATATCTACCACCTCTCGCACCTTTTATAGCAACCATGGCAGCAGAACCAATCGAAAGAAAACACTTCGGAAAAATCGAAGAGGCAATCGAGACTCCTAACCTTATAGAGGTTCAACTTGATTCTTACAAGGAATTTCTTCAACAAGAAGTACCTCCCAAGGATCGAAAATTAACCGGACTTGATGCTGTATTCCGTGAGGTGTTTCCGATCGATAGTTATGATGAGAAATTCACTCTCGATTATGTGAAGTACGAGGTGGGTGAGCCGAAGTTAACCGCTCTTGAATCATTACGCGACAGTGAAACCTTCAGTGCTCCGCTGTATGTCACGTTTTCGCTGAAAGACGAAACCGGTATCAAAGAAGAGCGGGTTTACATGGGGGAACTGCCCCTGATGACCCAGCGGGGAACCTTTGTGATCAACGGCGCTGAGCGTGTGGTAGTCAGTCAATTACACCGTTCTCCAGGAGTGTGTTTTGAAACCAATCAGCACCTCAATGGCAGAACCCTCTACGGATTTCGCATTATTCCTGATCGCGGTTCCTGGATGGAGGTCCAGTTCGATATCAATGATCTTCTCTACGTTTATCTTGATCGCCGTCGCCGCCGCCGCAAATTCCTGGCAACCACGTTTATGCGTGCGATTGGATTCCCGACCGACGAGGATATCATTCGCCAGTTTTACACGATCGAAAAACTCAAGATCGATCCAAACATGGACGAGGCGGAACTCGCCACCAAAGTCATTTTCAATGATGTGATGGATGGCGAAGTGATTGTCGCCAAAGCTTATGAGCCACTCACTCTGGCGGTGATCGCCCAGCTTGATGGTCTCGGGGTTAAGTCGGTACCGGTGGTTAATGCCTCTCACGATGATTTGCTGATGAAGTCCTTGAAAAAGGATCCGGCCAGAAATGAAGAGGATGCACTAAAGGACATTTACCGCCGCCTTCGCCCCGGGGATCCGCCAACGGTGCCCAATGCCCGCGCTTTGCTGAAACGCCTTTTCTTTGATCCAAAAAAATACGATCTGACCCGGGTGGGCCGCTACAAGATCAATCAGAAACTCAATCTGTCGGTGGATAGTGATGTCCGGATTGTGACCGCAGAAGATTTCCTGGCCTGCGTCCGTTATCTGCTCAATCTCCGGGCCGGAGAAGGAGTGCTGGATGATATCGATCACCTTGGCAGCCGCCGGATTCGTGCGGTAGGGGAATTGCTGGGTAATCAGTGCCGGGTTGGTCTTGCCAGAACCGAGCGCCTTGTCAATGAGCGGATGACGCTGTTTGATGTCAATTTGGACGGGATGACGCCATCCAAACTGGTTAACCCGAAAGCACTCGCTGCAGTAGTGCGGGACTTCTTCGGACGTTCACAGCTTTCCCAGTTTATGGACCAGATCAACCCGCTTTCGGAGTTGACCCACAAACGTCGACTTTCCGCTCTCGGACCAGGTGGTTTGAACCGAGACCGTGCTGGATTCGAAGTTCGGGACGTTCACCCTTCTCACTACGGTCGGATTTGTCCGATTGAGACGCCAGAGGGCCCCAACATCGGTTTGATCAATTCCATGAGCTGTTTTGCGCGGATCAATGAGTTCGGTTTTATCGAGACTCCTTACCGCAAAATTGTAAATGGGATGGTCACCAAAAAGATTGAATATCTGACTGCTGATCAGGAGGAAAATTTCAAAATCGCTCAAGCCAACAACCCATTTGATGACGACGGAAATTTTCTAACCCCTCTAATTACGGTCCGCCACCTCGGTGACTTTATTGAAGTTGTCCCGACTGATTCCAAATACATGGACGTGTCTCCGAAACAGTTGGTGTCGGTGGCGTCGAGCTTGATTCCCTTCCTGGAGCATGATGATGCGAACCGGGCTTTGATGGGATCAAACATGCAACGGCAGGGTGTTCCGCTGCTGGTTTCGGATTCACCTTACGTTGGGACCGGCATGGAGGCCAAAGTCGCCCGTGACTCCCGCGCTGTGGTGGTGGCCGAGGCAAACGGAAAAGTGGCGGCGGCTACTGCCGAAATGATTGTGATAACCGAAGATGGGGAATTGCCCTGCTCGGATGCCCAGTTCCTCACCAATACCTCCAAGCTCAAAACGGACGCCAAAAAAGGGATTTATGCCTACCCATTGCGAAAGTTCATGCGCTCCAATGCTGGAACCTGCATTAACCAGAAGCCGATTGTACGCCGTGGAGACAAGATCAAAGCCGGGCAGGTAATTGCTGACGGACCCAACACCGAATTTGGCGAGCTGGCCCTCGGACGCAACGTGCTGGTCGCGTTTATGCCTTGGAACGGATATAACTTCGAGGACGCGATCGTTATTTCCGAGCGAATCGTAAAGGAAGACGTTTATACATCAA
>JBGSJM010000325.1:0-19829 GCA_041742015.1 Verrucomicrobiales bacterium
TCGCCGCCACAGTGCAGGCGACCCCTATCTCCACCCCGAGCATACTATGGGAGCGGGCCATGGGTTCGTCGTAGGTGAAAAAGATTTTCTGAAGAACTCCGTAGTCTAGAAAGTTGCGGCCAAAAAACACGGGAAGCAATCCAAATCCAGCATAGATAAAAATGCCAATGCAAGCCAGGGCCATAAACTGTTTTTCAGTGAAACGCTTGATCGCAGCCCCCACATCCGAGAACAATCCGATCACGATAAAACTTACTCCCAGCATGACGCCGCCCTGGAACCCACCGCCCGGGCTGTGGTGCCCGTGTGCCACCACATAGAGGGCGAAAAGCTGGATCATGGGAATCAGAATCCGACAGGTGGTGGCGATAATGATTCGGCTGTGATCACCATACACCGTAGTATCGAGAGGTCTTTCAGGAACGATGGTTTCGTCATCCTTCATGATTCTAAGTATGGCGTAAATCGAAACCCCAGCGACAAGGATAACGATGGTTTCAAACATGGTGTCATACCCTCGAAAATCGGCAAGGACTGCGGTGACAATATTGGGGACATGAGTCAGCGCCTCGGTATCTTGAATATAGCTTTGCGATACGGAAGGTCCCGCCCCGGGGACCCCACCGTTTGCCGGCGAATCATGGGACGCCCAGGCGGGGAAATCCGCCTCTCCGTAAATCAGTAGTGAACCGGTCACGATCACTGCAATAAATGCAAGCCATTTCATGATTAATCAGAGGAATTTCTATTGGTGTTATATACGGTGGCGATCAGAAAAATCGCACTGACTCCGGCTCCCACGGCAGCTTCAGTAAAAGCCACATCCACTGCCCCCATATCCGCCCACAGCAGACACATCAGGAAAGAGTAAATACCGAAAATCAAAGAAGCGCTCAGGAGGTCTTTGACCTGTAGAGAAATGATCGCGGTAATGATCAGCAGAACCAGAATAATAATATTATAATACTCCATCACTTTCGGGCTATATCTTTTGCCAGGTCATTGGCGTCATCACTTTTCAAATGAGGCTTGATTCCGTCCTCCCAGCCAGCATCCATCAAAGCATGGGTGCCGGTCGGACTGGTAATCCCTATAAAAGCACAGATCGAAAGCAATTTGATAATGACCAGAATCGTGAACCAATCCGTCTGCAATCCCGCCAGCGAAAAGGTTATATGATTCAACTGATAGATGGCGAAGCCGAGGATTATCAACAGACTGGCCAGGGTGTCCCCTTTGCCTGCCGCATGCATCCGGGTGTAAAAATCGGGAAAACGAGCCAGGCCCAGTGCCGCACCGAAAAAGAACACCAGTCCGGTGAGAATGGAGGCGGAAGCCAGAACGGTAATAACGGTCTCCTTGATCATGATTTGGTAGTGATTTCACCCGAACTATCTTCTTTGGTTTGGCACTTATGCATAAAGCGGGAGGCAGCGAGCGAGCCCAAAAAGTTCAACATGGCGTAGGCCAGGGCGAAGTCGACGAACATCGCCTCCTTCTGATATTTGTGCCCGATAATAACCAGCAGCACCGCAGTTTTGGTGCCGATGATGTTGATGGCAACTATCCTGTCGATGGTGGTGGGCCCTTTGATGACCCGCCACAGCGCAGGGATCATCAGCAGAAACAGAAAAAAACCAGTCCAGATTGCGAGTTGATCAAATAAAGACATAATTGAGGTAAGCTTCGAAATCAATTAACGCGCAAAAATCCTGGCGATTCGCCGCTCCATTTCTCCATCCAGCCCCTTGGCAGCAGAATCACTGATGGCATGGATGTAAAAGGTTTGTCCGATGATTTTTAGAGTCACGGTGCCGGGTGTGATCGTGATCGAATTGGCCAGCATGAATTTTTCGAAGTCAGTTTTCAAAGAGGTCTCATAACGCACGATCTGGGGACTGAGGGATTTTGGTCCGAGGAAAGAGAGTTTCAAGAGGTCAATATTGGATAAGATAATCTGCCAGAGGAGCCAGATCAGGTAGTTGATTAAGCGGTAGGTTTGGCGGGCTCTGACACCAAACGGAATGGTCCGGTCCGAAAACATCATGTCCGAAGACAGCCACGTCACCAACCCGCAGGAGATCACCCCCAGAGTCAAGTGAAAGGGATCCAACAATCCCGAGAAAATCACCCAGGTGATCAACAGGAGAAAGAAGAAAAAAATCCGATAGCCGGTCCGGCCGTTTTTGGGTATCGAATCAGCCATCTTGCATCATTAAGTGTTTATCCGCTAAAGAAGGGCCGAACTTTGCAGCGGCCACGAATTTAGTCAAGCCTCTTGTGCCGGTGTCACCACCAGATTCTGCCGCCTCCAACGGCACCTATTCTTTTGAAAGAATCGTAAAATCGTCAAAGAGCATGCCTGGCCCTTTGACCACGAAGCGAAATCCGGTCTTCGCCTGGGTCAGGACAGGGTTTGAGCCCTCCAGGGACAAGCCGTTGTCAAAATCGACTTTCACCTTGTCTCCCGCCGTCTCACAGGTCATCGTGTAGGTTTTGCCAGGTTCAAAGGTTGATGGCTTTTTCTGGAGCATGACAGCTTTGGATGCGGGATCTTTTTTCTCTTTATCCGTGGTGATGTAGGACTCCTTTTCACCAATCACGACCCGGAAAAGATGGCCTTTGGAGTGATTGAAGCTCAACTGAAACCCGGTGCTGCCTTTCAATTGGAAAGAAAGTCTGATCTTCGCATTGGTGTGCGGCTCCAGGTAGGTCATCACCGCCGCGTGTTTGTCCTCTGCCAGCTCCCTGCCACTAAGCATCCCGTCCACGACTTTCCATTCTCCCTTGGCAGATTTCCACTTGGGCGACATCTCTGCGGTCGTGAACCCATCTTGAACGACAAAATCGCCAGCTCTGGACTGGGTGGAAATTACAACTAACATCACCGAAATTAAGGAAAGAATAATTTTCATGGGCAGGATGATAGCATGGTTTGAACAGGGTACAACCGGTCATTTAACAGGGTACAATCAAGAACTTATTTGACCGAGTCCTCTTTCCCAAGGCTCGTCAGATGGTGCCCTGATTCGAATCTTTTCCCACGAAATGATCGAAATTTACCAAAATTGACACTACCTTTACTAGCTTGATGGAAAATTGTCGGGAACCGTGGAGGACCATGAAATTGGTTTTTGTTATTTTCGCACTTTTCACCGCAAATCTCTTTGCGGAGGTAGATTTTAATCGCGACATCCGCCCGATCCTTGCGGAAAACTGCTTTTATTGCCACGGGCAGGACGCTGCGAAACGCAAAGCAGATCTCCGTCTGGATCAGCCGGGCGACCACACCAAGGGCGATTTGTTGAAGCGGATTTTCTCCCATGACCCCGATGAACTGATGCCGCCGCCGGACTCGAATCGAAAACTTTCGGAAAATGAGAGGAACCTAGTCAAAAAATGGATCGCGGAGGGTGCTTCTTACGACGTGCACTGGGCTTTTGTGCCACCGGTTCGCCCCAAACCCCCGGAGATAAAAAACTCAGCCTGGCCCAAAAATCCCATCGATCATTTTGTCCTCGCCAAACTTGAGGAAAAAGGACTCACCCCCTCGCCCGAAGCTGATCGCCCCACGTTGATCAAGCGACTTTATGCGGATCTGGTTGGCCTCGCGCCGACTCCTGAAGAGGTTATTGCTTTTACCAAAGACACCTCCCCCAATGCCTACGAAACCCTCGTGGACAAATTGTTGGCCAGCCCCCACTACGGAGAGCGCCTCGCCCTTCCCTGGCTGGATGCCGCCCGATATGCCGACTCCAACGGCTTCCAGCAGGATGGCGACACCTGGCAGTGGATGTGGCGCGACTGGGTCGTAAAGTCGCTCAATGACGATCTCCCCTTTGATCAATTTACGATCTGGCAACTCGCCGGTGACCTCCTCCCGAATGCGACGGTGGAACAAAAAATTGCCTCTGGATTCAACCGCAATCACCTCAGCAATGGCGAGGGCGGCAATATCGCTGAGGAACAGCGCTTCGTGGTACTGTTTGACCGGCTCGATACCACCGCGACGACCTGGCTGGGGCTGACGATGGCCTGCGCCCAGTGTCACGATCACAAATACGACCCCATCACCCAGCGCGACTACTACCAGTTTCTCGATGCCTTTAATCATGTTAATGAAAGCGGTGTTCCCAGTCGCCAATCAGCCAAAAACCGGGTTTCGGCGCCCTTCATTGAATTGCCAACGGAGGAAAACAAAAAGCGCATCGCCGAGTGGGATCTAAAGATCTCAGACCAGCAGAAGGTGACTCAGCCCATCCTGGAAAGCGAGTATCAAAAGTGGTCGAAAACCGTCAAGGCAGACACCCCTGATCTACCTGAAAAAGCAAGGCTCCTCCTCGTAAAAAGTGAGCAGACCGAAGTAGAGAAAAAGGAATTTCAGAGCACCCTTCGCAAACACTTTAATGAGAAAATTCAGCCCGGTTTGGTGGATAAGATTCCGGAACTAAAGAAACTGGAAAATCTCAAAAAAGAACTGGCTGACTACAAAGGCGATCATCTGCCCCGCCCCATGGTCATGGACGATGCCAAAAAACGCGACACCCATATTCTGGATCGCGGTGCCTACCTCAGCCCACTGGAGAAGGTATCTTTTGGGACACCGGCTTTTCTGCAAGCTTTGAAAAAGGAGGCTCCCCGCAATCGTCTCGGCCTCGCCACTTGGCTGGTCGAGCCGGACCATCCCTTGACCGCCCGGGTGCAGGTCAATCGGATGTGGCAGTATTTCTTCGGCATCGGCATCGTCAAAACCTCCGAAGATTTTGGCGTCCAGAGTGAATACCCCGTGCACATGGATTTGCTGAACTGGCTGGCTACCGAATACGTCAGCAGCGGCTGGTCTGCCAAGGCCATGCACCGCCTCATCGTTACCAGCGCCACCTACCGTCAGGATTCCCGGATGAACAACTGGCATCGGAATAATGACCCGGCCAACCGTTTCCTTTCCCGTGGTTCCCGTTTCCGCATTCCCTCGATGGTGCTCCGGGACTGGGCGCTCAGTTCCTCAGGCTTGTTAAATCGGAAAATCGGCGGTGTCCCCGTCTATCCCTACCAACCGGATAATCCCTGGGAGACCCTCGCCCAGGTTACCAAAGAACGCGATTTCACCTACCCGGCGTCCGTGGGAGATGATCTGTACCGGCGCTCCATCTATACTTTCTGGCGGCGCACCGTGACTCCAGCTAATATGTTTGATGCTTCCAGCCGCCAGGCCTGCCGCGTTTCGGAAAGTCGCAGTAATACCCCCTTACACGCCCTTACCACCTTAAATGATCCCACCTGGGTGGAAGCCGCCCGGGTTCTCGCCGAAGTTGTGATGACAAAGGGCGCCGACCTTGGGCAAAACCTGTCTCTGGCCTTTCAAAAAGTGACTGGCCGATTTCTTTCACCAGAGGAATTGGAGCTATTAAAAACTACCTATCAAAATCAATTGTCTATCTATCAAAATGACCTGGCCGCAGCCAAAGCACTCATCAGCGTAGGGAATCGACCTGTGCCAACATCTCTACCCGTCGCAGAACACGCCGCCATGACTGCCGCCTGCCTCGCCATTTACAATTTCGACGAATCCTTAACCCGCTTATAAGTATATGTTTCAGGATCTCTATTTACAAAACTCAGCTCGGGTCACCCGCCGCCAATTTTTCGGGAGAGCCTCCGCCGGCATCGGAACCGCAGCCCTCGCCTCCCTGCTGGGTGATGACGCAAGAGCCGCGGTAATGCCTTCGCATTTTAATGCCCGGGCCAAAAGAATCGTTCTCCTTTGGCAGGGTGGCGGACCGTCCCATGTTGACCTGTTTGATCGCAAGCCCATCTTGACCAAACACATGGGCGAAAATATCCCAGATTCCGTCCGGGGAGACACCCGCCTCTCCACGATGTCTTCCGGCTATAAAAGTTTCCCCTGTATTCCCGAGATCAAGCCCTACGCCCGCTATGGCAAATGCGGCATGGAACTCAGCTCCATGCTGCCACACACCGGCTCAATCGCTGACGACATTTGCCTGGTCCGCTCCCTCCATACCGAGGCCGTCAACCACGCCCCCGGAGTCACTTTTTTCCTGACCGGGGGACAGATTCCCGGCCGCCCCAGCATGGGATCATGGCTGACATATGGACTGGGTAGTGAAAGCGAAAATCTACCATCTTTTGTCGTGATGACCTCAGCCGACGAAGGCCGCACCTGTGGTCAACTCTTTTTCGACTACTACTGGGGCAGTGGCTTTTTGCCATCCCGCTATCAGGGTGTCAGATTTCGCAACACCGGCGAGCCGGTTCCCTACTTGTCGAATCCTCCCGGAGTCAGCGCTACGGCCCGTCGCACCCTGCTCGATGATATGGCAAAAATGAATCAGAAACATCTCGAAGACTACGGCGACCCTGAAACTGATACCCGGATCTCCCAGTATGAAATGGCTTTTCGGATGCAAACCAGCGTCCCCGACCTGACCGATTTCTCCAATGAAAACCCGAAAATCATCGAGCGCTACGGACCCAGCGTCCATACCAAAGGGAGCTATGCCAATAATTGTCTGATCGCCCGTCGCCTCCTGGAAAGGGGCACCCGCTTTGTCCAGTTGATGCATTCCGGCTGGGATCAGCACTCCAATTTATATACTCAGCTAGAGAATCAATGCCGCGATACTGATGCCCCAAGCGCAGCGCTGGTCAAAGACCTCAAAGAACGCGGCCTCCTCGATGACACTTTGGTGATTTTCGCGGGGGAATTTGGGCGCACTCCCTTTGGTCAAAGCAGACCTGGTATGCCCAACAAGGGGCGGGACCACTTTGGCCGGGCTTTTTCCTGGTGGCTGGCCGGGGCTGGAGTCAAAAAAGGAAGTATCTACGGAGCAACCGATGACTACGGCTGGAACATCACTGAAAATCCTGTACACGTTCATGATATGCAGGCCACCATCCTCCACCTCGCCGGGATCGACCACACCAAACTGACCTATCGTTACCAGGGACGCCAATTCCGGCTCACCGACGTCCACGGCCATGTGCAGCGGGGAATTATGGCTTGATCTCTTCTGGCTTTTTTATGGTTGCTTTGAATTCGTGATCTTGGCAGATTCGCCAATATGAAAATCATTTTAAGCATTTTGACCTTGGTTATCGCGTTCACCGATTACGGTTGGGCGCAGGCACAGACCCAAAGCGAGCCAACCAATGCTGCCGAGGCCGCTGCCCAAAAGGAGAAAGCCGCAGCAGAGATCGACGCCAAATATCAGGCCTGGGTCAAGAGTTTGCCACCCGCCAGACAAGCGTGGGAACAGGTTCTGCAAGCGGAGCTGGGTAACTTTTACCTGCCGATCCACAAACAGGAAAAAATCGCCAAGAAGGCAAACGCCTGGGATTTTGTCGAGGATAATCCAGCTCTGCCCAGGGTGCTCTTGATTGGTGATTCCGTTTCGCGGGCCTATACGGAAACCGTTCGAAAACAACTCGCCAACAAAGTCAATGTTCACCGCGCTCCGGCCAATTGTGGTCCCACGGCGACGGGATTAAAAAAAATCGACGTCTGGCTCGGCGATGGGAAATGGGATCTGATTCATTTTAACTTTGGGATCCATGATCGCAACACTCCACTCGCGGACTACACCGATCGGCTCGAAAAACTCGTCGTACGGATGAAAGAAACGGGCGCAAAGCTGATCTGGGCCAGCATCACACCGCTCCCGGATGTGCCAGGGCAATACACAGCGGCCTCGATCGTGGAACGCAACGCCGCTGCGGCTGAAGTAATGGCGAAGCACCAGGTCGCCATCGACGATCTTTTCGCTGCGATCTCGCCTCGCCTCGGCGAACTTCAGAATCCGAATGACTGCCATTTTAGCGGTCCTGGAAATACCTTCCTCGGCGAAGTCGTGGCCCGTTGCATCGAGCCACTGCTGGGCCGCCGTCATGACCTGACCGCCCGCGCCAGTGAGATAGATCCTCGGGTGAAGGAGCACCCGGAGATCAAATTTGTTTTTATGGATGAAAAAGGGAAGCCCGCTGATCTTCAGCATGCGGTGGTTGATACACGGGTTCCGTCGCGCAGTCAGCTCGTCATCTGGCTGATGGGTCACAATCAGAGCCTTTTCGAAAGCATCGGGAGTTATGGGTTGCACGGGATCCAGCCGCACTACGCGAACAGTTGGTTCGGTGGAGTGCCGAAGGAGAAACTTGATGATGGAACGAGTCTTGGAAAAATCCGGCTCGAAGCGGCCACCGGGGAAGATCACAGCCCACTCGTGACCATACCCGGACCGGACGGTGCCGCAGAACGCTCGCTACAGTTTGTTAAATGGCTGGCCACCAATCACCCAGAGGGCAAATGGGAGCAGTTTCTCACTGCGGATCGTAGCGATCTGCTTTGGGAGAAAGTGATTTTGTCCGGCATCTCCCATGGTTCCACCACGGCGGCACGATGGGCGAAACATCAGAAAGTGGCGCGAGTCGTCATGTTCTCTGGCCCGCGGGACCAACTCGAATCATGGCACGGTTTTGACTCTGCCACGCCATCAAATCGTTACTTTGGTTTTACCCACATCCTCGACGGCGGCTGGACGGCAGATCATTACTGCTGCTCCTGGCAAATGCTGGGGCTGGCGGAGTTTGGACCTCTCGTTAACGTGGATGAAGCGAAGCCGCCATACGGCTACAGCCGCCGATTAATCACCAACTGCGATGTCAAAAATGATTCCGGCCGCGCCCACACAGTGGTAGTCCACAAAGATCGGTGGGAGGATGTGTGGCGTTATCTCTATTCCCATCCAGTCGATCAAGTTGGCGAAAAGGTTCCGCCCGATCCAGATTGCCAAATGGATTTGCGTGTGAAGTGAATTTAGGGAGTAAGGGAGGGGCTAAAAGATCCCAGTTCTGCTCCAAAGGTTGGCAGTTCTGCTCCAAAGGTTGGCAATGTTGCTCTAAAGGATGGCAGTGTTGCTCCAAAGGATGGCAGTGTTGCTCCAAAGGATGGCAGTGTTGCTCCGAAGGATGGCAATGTTGCTCTAAAGGATGGCAATGTTGCTCTAAAGGATGGCAATGTTGCTCTAAAGGATGGCAATGTTGCTCTAAAGGATGGCAGTGCAGACCTGCATTGCCATCCTTTACGCCTGAACTGCCATCCTTTACGCCTGAACTGCCATCCTTTACGCCTGAACTGCCATCCTTTACGCCTGAACTGCCATCCTTTACGCCTGAACTGCCATCCTTCACGCCTGAACTGCCATCCTTCACGCCTGAACTGCCATCCTTCACGACTAAACTGCCATCCTTCACGCCTGAATTGCCATCCTTCACGCCTGAATTGCCATCCTTTACGCCGGAATTGCCATTCGGGACAAATGGATGAGTGGGCTGGACTCCGATATGGACTGGCTTAATGACAAAATTGGCAAGGTATCGTTCGGCCCGCCTTGTTAAAAGTCCAAGATTCCAATTCGCTCATTCATCCACTTCAAAATAATCATCCTCTGCGATGTCAGGAATGCCGATCACCAGTACGCGCATCTTGCCACGGGCTCCATGGACCACTCCCGGCGGAATGTGGACGAGGGATCCTTTACTCACCGGTTGTTCAGCTCCATCAAGCATGACACTGCCGCCTCCCTCGAGAACATAGTAGAGTTCGGTGGAGCGCTTGTGGTAGTGGAGTTTCGCTCCGTCGATGTCCACCGCATGAGCCCAGGCCGCCGGCCCAAGTTCCGCGTCTTCCCGACTGATGAGGCGGTCACGCCAGCCACAAGTGCTGCGTTCCCGTTCAGTGTGGCCTTCGTGGCGAATGAGAAGTGGTCCTTTGCTCATGTGACAGTCGTCGTCGCAAATTGACTCAAGAAATCTGTGGGTGTGATGGAGGGGACGGACGAAGCCGAAAAGTCGCCCACATTACGCGTGATGATGAAAACCGAGTCGGTAGCCTTCGCCACAGTCGCAACCACTGCGTCCTCGAAATCCGCGAACGGAAGGCATCTTGCGTCCTGCCACCCCGCCACGTCGAGGTTCCCGATTCGAAAGTGGCGCAACACCTGATCCATCGCAGCCTCGGCATCCGGTTTGGAGGCGTGTTTGCGAACGAGGTAATAAAGCGTTGTCAGTCCGTGTGCCGGGCAAACGCCCTCCAGACTTCCTGCTATGACCATGCTCACCACTTGTGCGGATGCCGTGTAGTGGGGCTCCCGCCTTTGGAAAACATCCAGCAACACGTTGACGTCTAAAGTCACTTTCACAAGTGCTTCTTTTCCAGATGCTCGCAGTAGTTTTCCTCGCCGTCGACCTCCGTCGAGATGATACCGGTAGCCCGAACGACATCGGGGTGAAGCGGACGCTGGAGACGCTCTCTCAAATTGCGTGCCTGCCGCGCCAGGAACTCCTCCACCGAAGTCCCCTGCGCCGCCGAGTAGGCGCGGAGGAAGGCAAAATCCTCATCCGACAAAGGTATCGTAATCGTGCTCATGGTTTGACAATGCCACATGTTCACAGTGCTGCCAAGTCCCCTATGAGGCTGCCTCGCCTTTTGTTTTTGTTTCGCTTTTTTGTTATTACACAAGCATACCGGGCCGTGAGTGGATTTGGACAAAATGATAAGTAGATGGGAGAAGAAATAAGAATTGAGACTTATTGAAGCTTGGGTTGCGAGTTGCGGTGCTCCATTGTACCCTGTTTAATCTGTCATTGTACCCTGTTTAATCTGTCATTGTACCCTGTTGAATCCGCCATTGTACCCTGTTGAATGAGAAAAAATGAACATGCCCTGACCGCTTTTTTTCTAGCAGTTTTGTGCATTTTTCTCGCGGCGGACCCGGTCCGGGCGCAATCGGTGGATTCTCCGGCGGCATCGGCCTGGACGGATACGGATTCGCGGTTGGCCAACCATTACCTGAAGCTGCTCCAGGGAAATCCGGAGTATGGCAATATCCTCGATCTTCTCTGGGATTTGTATGCGAAGAAAAACCAGACGCCTTTGCTGCTGGATTACATCGGGAAAGCGGCCAAAGAAGAGAAAGCTTTCATCCCGAAACTGATTTTTGCCCACCTCCTCCGCAAGGCGGAAAAAATCGACGAGGCCCGAGCGTTTTATGACGAGGTCGCGTCCGGGTTGCCTGAAAATATCCCGGCCCTGAAGGCTTTGGCGGAAATCTCGGAACAACAGAAGCGGGATTCCAAGGCGATGTCTTACTACACCCGGCTTTTGAAGCTGATCCCGCCAGCGGAGGACGATGGGGTGGCGATCCGCTTCCGGGTGGCGGCGATGCACCATAGCCGGGGGCAGGTGAAAGCGGCCATCCCGTTCTGGAACGAAATCATCCAACTCCGCGCCCATGATCCCAAAATCCGCAGCGAGGTGATCGCCCTGCTCCTGGAGGTCGGTGAGACGACCGAGGCCATCACCGAATTGGAACGTCAGGCCGAGGCTGCGGATGTGAAGATCCGCCTGGCCGCGCTGGATGAGCTGGCCCGGGTCTATGAGTTGATCAATGATTTTGAGGGAGCAGACCGCGCCGCCCGCGCGGCCATGGCTCTGCTCCACTTCAAAAACCACCAGCACACCAGTTTCTTTGAGCGCTGGGTCAAGTTACACGAGCGCTTTGACAAGCTCCCGCAATTGGAGGAGGGGCTCAAACAATCGGTGGATACGAAAAATCCCGGGGAATCCTCCCTCTTCCGGCTGGCTTCATTTTATCACCTAACTGCAGATTACCGGAATGAGGAGGTGACTTTGCTCCAGTTGGTGGAGCGGCTCCCGAAAAGTGTCGACTACCGGGTGCGCCTGGCGGAGTTGCAACTCGCCAATGACCGCTATGCGGATGCCGGGGAGACGCTGGATGCGGTCTTGAAAGATCAGGAGGTGGTGCCTTTTCACTTGCTGCTGCTGCGGGTCAAGGTGGATTTGAATGCGGAGGAGGAGATGGCGGCGGAAAACCGGCTCCTTGAATACCTGGCGGCAAACAAGGGGGACAAGGAGTTGCGCGATAAAATCGTGGAGTTTGCCCGGGCCAATTACCTCGACAATCTGGTCGAAAAACTGCTCCGGGAAATGGCGGCTGGAGACATCACCGGGTCGGATGGGGACTCGGCCCCGCTTGATCTGGCGAGATTTCTACACGAAAGAGGGCAGACAACCCAAACCCGCGAGGTGATCGAAAAATTCATCAATGGCTCGGGTGATTCCGCCACGGAGCGAACCCGGCGGCTTCACCAGGCGGCGCTGGCCTACCGCGATCTGGATATGTACACTGAGTCAGAGGCAGCCATCAACGAGGCCCTCGCCAACCAGCCGGAAAACATCGATTTTCTCTCAACCAGGGCGGGGCTCCAGGTTGATCGCAGGACCCCTGCGGAAGCGATCAAGACGCTGGAAAAAATCCACAGCCTCCAGCCGAACTTGTCGGAGCGGATCGAGGTCGATCAGAAGATATTCAGCCTGCTCCGGGCCGATCAAACGGGGATCACGGGCTTGGAAACCCTTGCTACGCCGGTCGAGCCGACCGGACCGATCAAATCCGTGGAAGAATTCCGCAAACTGGCCAGCTCCATGGCTAATTCCCGGCGGGAGGCGGACAATGAAACTCCCCAGGTGCTAATCAATTACTTTCAGGAACTCAAAGATCAAGCCAACCGACTCCGCACTGTCCCGGCTCGTTACCGGGCGGCCTGGTGGGCGATGAAGCTACAGGACAACCACGAGGTATATTTTCAGCTTGAAGCTGCCAAACAGGACGCCATCGCCCAGGGACTTCCCCCAGTGCAGGAGGTGGAAGAGATGCTCTTGGAACTCGCCGTACAAAATGACCGGCCCGAAAACATGATCCACCACCTGGAGACGCTCGGCAAAATAGACCCGGCCCGTTATGATGAATATCGCCACCAGTGGGCGGAGGCGAAATTTAAACTCGGGTCGGAGGACGTAGCCGTCCGAGAGTTAGTCCGCCTCGCCAGTAAGCCGGAGGCATCTCTCCAGACCTTGAACACCCTCTCAAAAATCTATGGGGAACAGGGCAACAACAAAAAACAGATCGAAGTCTGGGAAAACGCCTACAACAAGGCCAATCTTTTTGAAAAACGGCGCATCATCACTCAACTGAGTACCGCGTTTATCGAGCAGAAACAACCCCAGGCCGCTTTGAAGGCCCAGTTGGATTTGATTCATCGCGAAAGCGACCAAATCCAGCGCCGCAAGCAGTTTGAGGTGCAATTAGCCGCCGCGACGGCCCATTCCGAGCTCGAATGGCTGAAGGATCGCTATCTCGAAGCAGTCCAGAAAAAGCCGTTTGATGATTTTTTCCCCGAAGCCCTCGGACGAATTCACCTCGCCTTGGGGCAGCATCGCGAGGCCTTCGAAGCCATGAAAAAGTCTTATTACATGTCCGGTGAAAACCACGAACTGCTTGATGAACTGGGCGATCTGGCTAGTCGGCTCGGTGATTTGAATTCTGCGATTTACTACAGCAGGCAAATGATCGCCCGGGGCGAGGGGGAGGCGAACATCGAGAATTGGGAAAATCTCATCCGGATGTTGGAGAAGGATTTCCGGTCAACTGAAGCCGACCTGATGCGCAATCGGCTTGAGGTCAAGTTTGGTCAGGATCCCGACTTCCTGGAGCGTCTCGGTGCTTATTATTGGAAAAATGATCACCTCAAGGATGCGCTCCGCATCTATCAAAAGCGGGCCCGGCTCCGGGATTGGGATGTGGGGGCGCAATTTGACCTGGCTCTGCTCAAGTTGGAAACCGGCGATCGCGCCGGTGCGCGGCAGACTCTGGAATTGATCCTAAGTTTGACCGCCCGAGAGGCGGTGCCAAACTGGGCGGAGAATGGGACTTGGCCGGTCATAGATGCAACTCAGGGAGAGGTGGTCGTAAAGCTTGATTCCCTAAACTTTGAGCTACAGACCTTCCCCGGCATCTCGACAAGCATGCAGGAGGGCTATGTGCAATGGACTGGCAATCAGGGACGGCGGGAATTTGAGTATCGTCCCCGGGACAACTACGCAATCCGTCTCCGCACCCTGGAGGAGCTGGGCAAATGTCTACGGGATTTGCCAACCCGGGAGACCGAAGTGACCAAGTGGCTGGAGCAGGACCTGCCGGGCCGCGAAAAGTGGTGGCTCGCCCACCATGCCCGCTCAGTTGAGGGGATGACTTATTTGGCGGAAAATGTCTTCAAAAAGATGCAGGGACCTGTTCCGGACCTGGCTTTTGCTTTGGGAATTGTTCAGGCCGGGGCCTGGGAATTGATTCCGGCGATCCAATCCGACGACACTCCCAGTTTACCTGCCCTGGCAGGGTATCTGGCCCTGAAAAATGAAACCAACCGGAACGAAGAAAAAATCATCGCCAACCTGAAAGAACAGAGCGACACCATTCAGGACTATGTCTTTACCCAATTAAAAAGGAACGGGCAATTCGCGGCGGCACTTAAGGTGGCAGGGGCCCAGGTCGACTCTCCCCAAATTGCTTTTTTACTTTCTCATGTCTCGGACTGGACCGGCGATGTCCGTAAACAGGCCGAGTTGCTCGACGTGGTCGTAAACGATTCGACTCTCTCCCTGGAATCCGATGGGGCACTGTCTGCGATGTACCAGATCGCGGTAGCAGATCGGTACCGGATTTGTGATTCCGCCGCAGAAAGGAAAACCTTGATCGAGACGGTGCGTCAACATGTGACAACCCGCCCGCAGGCCACCGAGCTGACTCGTTGTCAGATTGAAGCCCTCCTCGGCCATATCTCTGGAGACAGGGATGCATTTTACTCAGCATTAAGCGAAGTGACTGCAAAAGTTTCGTCCACCCGAAAACCCGACGGTGATCCTTTTGAACAGTCGACGAGGCAAATTTTTGGCTGGGAGCGGGTCGAAAAGGAATTTCTCTTTTACACCGACCTGGTGCCCCGGCGTGAAAGGGAATCGGATCGATTTTTTCGGGCCATTGGCGGAGATCTCTTCTCTCATGTGGCGGATCAGCGGACCCTGCGGGAATACGAAAATTGCGAAACCAAACGAATCGTGGCCTGGCTGAACGGTAGAAACGCTTCTGACCGTAATGTGATCATCACTCGGGCGCTGCCGCTTTTTAATGGGCTGGATGGCCGCCTCGAGCTGGCCCGGTTGCTGGAGAAATCCGGTTACCTCCGGGAGGCAGGGGAGATCTATTACCGTGAAGTCCTGAGCGGGTCCGAGGATTTCGCTCCGCTGCGGCAGCTTTTCAAAACCGCTGACCAAATCCAGTCTCCTGAAGCGGCTCTGGAGGTGTGGGAGAAACTCCAAAACAACGCACTGTCACTTCCCCCGGGCTTTAATAACGAATACCTCAGCGAGCAACATGCCCGTCTCCTCTGGTATTCCCGGGATATCGAGCGTCTCGCCAAACTCAGCGAACCACCGGTCACAAGCCAGGGTGAGCAGCCGGTCAAAACAACCGCCCATTTGCCGTATCAGGAAGAGCTGGTGAACGCCTACCTTCATGCGGGTCAATCCGAAGCTCTTCTGGGATTGTTGACCCGCCAGAAAATGAGGGGGGAAATCAGCAACCGGGAGTTGCTCCTTGGGTCCAATATTTTGATCGAGAAAAACTCTTTTACCGAAGCGCTCAATTGGTTGGACCAGATTACCTACGCCCGGAAGGACGAGGCTACCGAGCTAAAAGCGTTGGAAAACTATTACCGGATTTACTCGGCCCAGGACACCACTGATAAAAAGGAGCTAAAATGGCTCTCCCGCATTGCGCTCCAGTATCGCTCCCGGGAACTTGACCAAAAACTGGTCGACCTTTTCCTGAAGCGTGGTGAGGTGGAGGAAGCACTCAGCCTCCTGCGGATGTTACATCGCATGGAAAGTGATCCTGTCAAACGAAGTGAGATCCAACTTGGGATTCTGGATGTATTGGCTCAGCAAAATCCGGTTGAAGGAAAGGCCCTGGGCCGGGAAATCGGTATTTACCTCTCAGGTGTCAAAAATCTGGCAGAACCCGCCTCAAAATTGGCCGAGTGGAGCGTGAAAAACGTAGCCAAACTTGAGGAGCAAATTCCGGTTTTCGCGTCTTACAGCGCTTGTCCCGGGGCATCTCATGTGGCGCGGTTAATTGCGGCGAATCTCAAGGGCGATCTCGCCGCTGAGTTTGCTGATCTCAAGGAGGTCGCTGGTCCAAAAGAACTGGAACACATCTTCCTCATCCTCGCCAACCTTGGGGGAGAAGGCAAAAAACTGGCCGCTGCCGGGGTAAATGCTGCCGGGGGAGCGGGTCCGAGCTTTTTTATGGGAGATCCCGAAACCCAGTTCCGCTTTTTTTCCAGGATCGGAGATCGTACCCGGCTTCGCGAAAGTTACGCCTCCCTGATGCGCATGTCGGAGTCATATTTCTTCTTTGGGCGTTCGATTTTACGGGAATATCCCACTCTTCAACGCCATTGGAAGATGCCTGGAGTTCTCAATGAACTCGGTCACCCGGATCTTGCCAGCTCGCTTTATCGGAGTTTTTACGCCAACATTCGCCATCACCGGAGCGAAGACATTCCCTTTGTCGAAGCCTACCTTGATTTCCTGATCGGATCAGGGGATTTTGAGACCGCTGAACGAGTCGCCATTGATCTGACCAGACAATCTTTCGACTTTGATATGAGAAAGATTGTAAAACTCTATGAAAAATGGGATAATCGGCAGTTAACAGACGAAACACTATTGAAATACGATCTCACCACTGGCCAGGCCGCCCTCATCAAAGAGTGGCGAACTGCTCTGGTGGAAGGGAGGGAGATGGTTGAGTATGTTCCGGGGGGCTTGAACTCCGGTTCGATCAACTGAAAATGAAACCAAACAGGCAAAATCAACCACAAGCTGGCGCTACCTGCGTAGAGGAATCCGTAAGGATTTCTCCGGCGAACGGGAACGTTCGGTCGTCCGCACAACAAGCTTGCACTCCCATTCGGTCGTCCGCACAACAAGCTTGCACTCCCATTCGGTCGTCCGCTTGGCAGCTTTTGTTTCTCGCCATTGTCGGGGTGCTTTTTTGTTGCCAGTGCCAGACTACTGAGGAGGCGGATTCCTCGCTGCCCCAGTCAAAGTTCGGAAAACTGGGGACGGTGAGTAAAGTTGGCATCAAACGGGAGTCCGGCTACAAATTTGCCGGAAATGAGGAAGAGGATAAAAAGAGCGAAGCGGCAGAACGCATTCAGGACTCCACTAAAAACGAAAAAGTCATCAAAAACAGCAAGGGCGAGGTAGTTCGTAAAGAACCCCGGGGTGATCTTTACAGTGATGGGGATTCCAATCTAGGTTTCGAAACCAACCGAGCCTTTGGTGCCCGCAAAGAGGCCCGGATCAAGGATAGCAAGTTTGCCCAGAAGGATTTTAAGACTCCCGAGTACCTCAAACTCCAGGAATTCAACGGCTCCAAGGACTTCAAAGATGGAGCAATGCAAGCAAATGAATCCGGCGACTCCAAACGACTGTTCGACGGTAAATTTTTCAAGACTGAGACCAAATCAGCCAGTGATCAGGCAGCCCGTGAAAGCGGAACCACCGCCAGCCGGACGAGTAAGACCTACCGGACCTCCACTGATCGCTCCGCCTCCCGGGCCATGGAAAATCCCGCCCTGCCCGTGGGCGTGGCGGGAATGAGTGGTTATCAGGATAATCTGGAAATGAGCATGGACGATGTGAAGAAGTTGATCAATCCAGCTTCAGCGCGATAATCCGGCTCAATATGGATAAAAGCTTGCCCTCCCATTCGGTCTCCCGCATCCTCGTTTTTGGGAATGGCTACCTCGGTAGCTATTTGGTTGAGCAACTCCGAAAAGGTGGCTCATTCACTGGCTCGGGCCTCGTAAACGGGTTCGGAAACCCGTTCTACGTTCAGGTCGCAAGCAGGCACGGGAGTGGAGATTGTTTGGAGGCTGATCTCGGTTCACTGGAGTCGATCCGCGCAGTGCGGGAAGTCCTGGGAAGTTCTCAGCCGGATTGGATCGTTCATTGCGCCAGTTCCGGCCGGGGCGGGCCAGATGCCTACCGATCCGTCTTTGTCGAGGGCGTCAAAAACCTCGTCGCGGTTTTTCCCGAATGCAGAAAAATCCTCACCAGCAGCACCAGCGTCTACCCGCAAATCGATGGCACGGTGGTCACCGAGGAATCGCCTGCCAACCCCGACAGGGACACAGGCAAATACCTCCGCGAGGCTGAAGACATCCTCCTCGCCAATGGAGGCATCGCTCTGCGTCTCGCCGGAATCTATGGTCCGGGGCGATCAATCCACCTGGAAAAGATGCTGAACGGCACTGCCACCATCGAGTCTGGCGAAGTCAGCCGCTGGCTTAATCAAATCCACCGGGACGATGCGGCTTCCGCCATCATTCATTTTATCGAAACAGGCACCCACCGGGGTGAAATTTACAACGTGGTGGATGATCACCAGATGTCGCAGCGGGAATGTTATGAATCTCTCGCTGCCCTTCTCCACCGGCCCATTCCCTGCGAGGCCCCACCTGACAAAGACCGAAAGCGTGCCTGGACCCACAAACAGGTAGCCAACGCCAAGATCAAAGCCAGCGGCTGGAGCCCTCGGTTTCCCTCATTTGTGGAAGCAGTCAAAACTGATCCCAGACTTCGGGCCTCCGAAGGAGTTGTGAAAACCAATTGATTCTGGGTTGCGGATGGTTTTCCCGGTCACAAAAAAGGGACATCTCCCTCAGAGACATCCCTTTCCATAAATGCAATTGTGAAGAATTATTTCCAGTTCTTTTTGAAAATCAGGCACCAGATAATCAGGACAACAATCGAGCCGACTACGGCGGAACCAATAGCCGCAACACTGAAAATGCTGCTGACATCAAGTCCGAGTTTCATCGCGATGAAACCACCCAGAGCGGCACCCACGGCACCAAGAAGGGCGGTTAAAACCAAACTCATTTTTTGTTCACCTGGCAGAATGGCCCGGGCGATCAAGCCCATGACCGTACCAAGAATGACCCAAAAAAGAATATCATAGACTGAAAACAATGTGTTACTCATATCAGCGGATATTATCGACTTTGGGTTCTGATATCAAGATTATTTTGGGGATTTGATGCAACAAAAATGACTTGATTGCGCCTGATTTCTTTCTAAACGATTCTTTCACCTGCTTTTTGAAGGGATGCAGCCTGGAGGTGTTCAGCCATAAGGAGGGACGCATCCTCGGCATCACCCCTTAACATGGCCTCGACAATTGCCGCATGTTGCTTGTGGCCTTCGCGGAGGTGAGTTTCGCTGTCATTGCCGGCTTCGTAGGAAAGTCGCTTGTATCCCCAGCAGCGTCTCAGGAATTCGCACATGGCGAGATTGCCGCAATATTCCGCCACCACGAGATGCAGCGCCTGATCCAGCCAGCGCGCAGCGGTCTGCCAATCGCTGATTCTTTCGGCATTGACATCCTGCACCAGCATTTGCAAATCTGCCATGACCTGGTCTGGAACCCGACCGGTGGCCACGCGAACAGCGGTGGGCTCCAGGAGTTGACGGGTTTGGTGCAGATCGAGCAGCCAGTTTTCCGCTCCGGGGCGAACCTCCGCCCGGAGATTTAACATTTGTTTGACGATTCCGTCAGCGGTGAGCCGGGCCAGCGCTTGAATGATCGGGGTGCGACTCATCCCGAGAGCCTCTGCCAGGCGGGTACTTTTTAATTCGGAACCAGGCGGCAGGTCTCCGCTGATGATTTGTAACAGGATGCGATCATAGGCTTCATCGACCAGGGAACGTCGCCCGGCATCGAGGGCTTGCTCGCCAATGATGGAACAAAGCTCTGGGTAGCGTTTGGCATTAAATTTGGGAAGGCTCATTGGGCCGTAACAATCAAGCGAATGTCCTCCTTGTC
>JBGSJM010000326.1:0-25859 GCA_041742015.1 Verrucomicrobiales bacterium
GACCCCGCTGAAAAGGGAACACCAGTGACTCTTTTGCCACCACACAGGCAAACAAAATGGAATGACAGGCCTATAAAAGGAAAACACAAGCCTATAAAAGGAAAACACAAGCCTATAAAAGGAAAACACAGGCCTATAAAAGGAAAACACAGCCCTATAAAAGGAAATGAAGTGCCTATAAAATGAAATGAAGTGCCTGTAAAATGAAATGAAGTGCCTATAAAATGAAATGAAGTGCCTATAAAATGAAATGAAATGCCTATAAAAAGAAATGAAGTGCCAACAAAAGGAAATGAAGTGCCAACAAAAAGAGATGAAGTGCCAACAAAAAGAAATGAAGTGCCAACAAAATGAAATGAAGTGCCAACAAAAAGAGATGAAGTGCCAACAAAAAGTTTTTTCGACCTTGTCATCCTCTTTTTCGAGCCTTTCATCTCATTGGATGGCATGTCCGACTTCTTTGGTGAGCAGTCCCGTTTCTTTAACGAGGCTTCCGAAATGAATTCCCTGATTGGCCAATATTTTTTTGCCAGTTCCAAATGGAACATCTGTTCTGGGACCCGCGACCACAAACCCAATGGCAACCCTGGTGACACAGCCCATTTGCGAAATACGGTTGTCCACCTTTCACTCTCTTTCTCTTAATCCAAATGATGTCTCATGGCATTTTATCCTGATTTTCCGCGCTCCTCTTATGAGCCGCTCATCCCGGGACAGTTGAGCGCCAACGGCGCATGCCATGCCAGCCCAGGGCAACGCCCTGGGAGAACATAGTAGATTACATCGAAAGCCCTGAAAGGGCGGCCTAACTCCACAAGCCATGCCGCAATCACTCGCCAAAATTTACCTGCACCTCGTTTTCAGTACAAAGAACCGGGAACCTACCATCGCCGACGCGGTGCGTGACAATTTGCACGCCTACATGGCGACCGTTCTGGCAAACCTCGGCTGCCACGCAAATCTTATTAATTCGGTCGAAGACCACGTTCACATCCTGTTCGAGTTGGCGCGGACTGTAACGGTTAGCCAAGTCGTCGAAGATGTGAAAAAGTCTTCTTCCAAGTGGCTGAAAACGCAGCCTGGAGTTTCCGGCACATTTGCCTGGCAGAGTGGTTACGGCGTGTTTTCCGTCAGCCAGTCCAACGCAGATGCAGTCCGCGCTTACGTCGCCAATCAGCGTGAACATCATCGCAAGCAATCGTTTCAAGACGAGGTGAGGGCACTGTTCAATAAACATCAAATCACGTTTGATGAGCGGTATGTTTGGGATTAGCCCGCCCTTTCAGGGCTGGTTCATTTCGTCGGTCGCCCCAGGGCGTTGCCCTGGGCTGGCATGGCGCAGGCCGTTGGCCTTCGCTCGGGCTCTACCGTCGTCTGGCAGCCCTGCCTATTTTGGAGGCACGGCGGCTCGGTCTGCCGTTCAACCTGAGTTCCGGGGTTGGTCGCTTCAAAGCCCTGCGGGGTGGGGAGGCGGTCATGGAATACCTGGGCGCTTACGACAAGCACCTGAGCGCGAAGCGCCGGCATCCCTGGCAATGCATCGAATGGCTGAGCACCTGCCTGCTGGCTCCGTATGTGCGGCGGCATGGACTGTGAAGTAGGGAAAGGTGAGCAAACCGGGTTGCAAACGGATCGATTCACTCCAAGATTGAAAAACAAATCGAGTGACATTAATCGAAAAAATCATATCAGGCGGGCAAACCGGGGCTGATCGGGCGGCTTTGCTTTGGGCGATTGAGAACCAGATCCCTCACGGTGGCTGGTGCCCCATGGGACGGCTTGCTGAGGACGGCTCTTTGTCGGAAGTGTTTCACCTTGAGGAGACGCCCTCGGCTGGATACATCCAACGTACGGAGTGGAATGTCCGGGATAGTGATGCGACCGTTATCTTTTCGATTTCCCGGACCTTGTCCGGTGGATCACTCTTGACGAAGGAACTGGCGTGGAAATGGAAGCGTCCCTGCCTGCATATCAGTCAGAAAGGGACACCGCATCCCGCTAAAGCCCTCAATCAATTTCTCGATCAACATTTCGTCAGGCTCCTAAATATTGCCGGACCACGTGAGTCAACTGAATCAGGGATTGGTGAATTTGTCTTTCAAGTTCTGAATGAGGCCATCTCTGGAGATGATTAAATCGTGGGCTATTCCCCGGGGTGTGACTTTTTCCCCAATAATTTTGTTCTATAACTAACAGTCTTATTCAATCACAAACATGGATGCAGTAAAAATCCTCGGAAGCCTGTTGGCAAACAACGCAATGGGCTCAAAATCTGGGTCAAATATTCTCAACACACTTCTCGGTGGGGAAAAAGGCAGAGGCCGGAGCGGAAATCAAAATCTGGCTGGAGATATACTTGGGGCACTTCTGGGGGGAGGGCAGCGTAAAGGTGGAAATGCCGGTCTCGGGGCGCTGGGTGCCCTTCTCGGAGCTGCGGCAAACAATCAAAATAAAGGGGGCGCAGGTGGCGGTTTGGGAGCCCTGGCGGAATTTCTCGGAGGTCAGAAAGGCGGCGATGGTGGAGGGCTTGGCGCTATCGCTGATTTGCTCGCAGGAGCTGCGCAGAAATCTGGCCCCGCATCTGCTGGTGGCGGGTTGGCTGGATTTGTTGATGACCTTCTAGGTGGTGGCGGCAGCGGACAAAAACCAGGGAGTGGTGGACTGGGCGGTTTGCTGGATGCGCTGGCTAAAGGGGCTGGCGGGACCAGTGGAAGTGATCTGCTCGGTGCCCTCCTCGGTGCGGCTCCGGGCTCATTGAAGGCACCTCGCAGGGAGGCGCAGCAGGAAGCTGAAATTCTCATCGAAGCGATGTGTAACGCGGCCAAGGCCGATGGCGAGATTGATGATACTGAAAGAGAGAAGATTCTCAAGAAATTGGGTGATCTGGATCAAAGTGAGATTGATTTTGTCAGGCGAAAACTCGCTGCTCCTCTCAATTTGGACGATTTCATTGCGCGGGTCCCCAAAGACATGTCCCAGCAGGTTTATGCTTTTTCTTTAATGGCGGTAAGACTCGACTCCAAGGCTGAAGCTCAATACTTTTCCAGACTTGCTGGCGGCCTGGGGATTGATGGGCAAACGGCAAATCAAATTCACGCACAAATGGGAGAACCCCAGATTTTCGCCTGAGGTCGAAACCATTTGTGCCAAATGAATTAAACAGGGTACAATCGCCGATGCAACAGGGTATGATGGCTCATCATACCCTGTTGAATGCTCGATTAATATTCCTGCTCTCTTTTGATACCGGGTTCAGGGATGGGGTATCGTCCATCTTTGTCCGGCATCAATGGGGAATTCCCATCGAGAGTTAGTTCCAAAATATTTGGAGCCATGACGTGAGTGGAATTGAGCATTTGGTCGTAGGTGATTTCCTGCCCGGTGTGGGCGGCCATTCGGCCCATCGAGGTGACAACACTGGCGGCAACGCCCCTTTCCACTTCGTTATATGGGGTGTCGTTTCGAATCGCATCCAACATGTGTTCCCATTCCAAATCGTAGGGATTGGGTTCGGCGGGAGTTTGCGGGAAAGCCCAGACTAGATTTTCCGGCTTGCCTCTCCAGTTCATGCTGATGTTGTGGTCCTTATAAATTCGGGAACGAGCGGGGACATGCCCGGCGGAGGAGATCACGGCTGATCCCTTGGTACCGTGAGCATAAGCGGCGAACTCCTGGCGGCATCCTGCCATGTTTCGACCGTCGTAGAAAAATTTCGTTCCATCGGCGAAGGTGTATTCCACTGAGTAACTGTCAAAGTTCTGATCGATATGGTCAGGATCCCGATAGTGCCGACCTCCCTGGGCTTGGGCGGTGACTGGCCAGGCATTTTTGATCCAGCAGCATTCATCAATACCATGAATGAAAAAGTCGCTGAAAGCACCGCCGCTCAACCAGAGGAAACTGTGGAAATTGCGGATCTGATACTGGAGATCGGTCATGCCTCCGGGGTTCTTTTTGGAAAAGCAGCTCCCAATGGCACCCTGGGTCCGGTAGGACCGCATCAAGGTAATGTCTCCGATCGCGCCATCCTGGATTCGCTTGTTTAATTCGCCCCGGGATGCGCAATGGCGGCACATCAGTCCGACACCCACTTTCAGATTCTTGGCCTTCGCGGTTTCGTTAATTTCAAGGAGTTTGCGGGATGAAAAACCATCGGCTGAAAGAGGTTTTTCCATAAAAACGTTCAATCCTTTTTCGACGGCGTACTGAAACATGGGCCAGCGAAAGGCACAAGGGGTCGTCAAAATGGCGATATCACCTGGTTTCATCGAGTCCATGGCGTGTTTGTAGCCGTCGAAACCGATGAATTTACGATCCTGGGCAACATTTATTTTATCAGCAATTGACTCTTGTTTCGATAAGACTTCGTAGCTCTGGTTGAGTTTATCTTCGAAAACATCTACCATCGCATGAAGTTTCAACGGCCCGAGAGCTCCCGAAACGGATAGGGCATTTTTTACCGCCCCAGTGCCCCGGCCTCCGCAGCCGATAAGAGCTAATTTGATTTCCTCATTTCCCTGAGCATGAACGTGTGGGATTGAAATGCCCGCTAAGACAGAGGCACCAGCGACAGTCTTGATCGCCGAGCGGCGGGTCGTGTTTTGATTATTTGGTTGATCTTGAACTGGATTCATAGTGATCGTCAGTATCACAATAGAATGGGTTGAGTCAAGACCCGCGACCAAGTGCAATTAATAGCAGTTAATAGTGATTAACCTTTCGCATTTCTTAGACATTTTAAAAAAAAACGAATCAGAGTTGACTTAATTAGTGATAATGTTTAAAAGATTGTTACCAGTCTCATTTTATGAACACGAAACGGCAAAATTTATTTTTAATACTAGTTCTGTTGGGGGTTCCCTTTACATTTTCCGTTCCTCTTACGGTTTTTGCTCAGGAAGCTCCATCAGTATCAGTAAAGCCGATAGCCAGTGATGCGAAGCCTGTCAAAGAAGCCGTCGATAAGGTCAAATCATCGCTCTTTGCAACAGATCGTCCAGGTACAGACCTTCCTCCGCTGCCTGAGCTTCCGAAAGTGGTGGATCCGGTTACGGGACCGCGTTCTTCTGCGGCTGGTATGGGAGCGACTCCGCCATTGCTTGGCGAAACTCAGGCGGTTGAAACTATCCCGACCCAGGATGCGCCATCCGGTGAGCCGGAAGGGAATGGTCCCGTCGCCGCTGAAGTGAGCCGTCATAAAATGCTTCAGGGAATGCGTTATAAGACCAACCGTTTACCAGATGAGTCAGAGCAGGGAGCACTTGGTGTTTATCAGAAAGAAACCAGAAAGACTTCAAGAGTTGAGGACCATACTGCGATCGATGATTTGGAAGTTAGTTCAGACCCTCTAAACCGTTTTCCTTTTATTTGTTTGCCGATTGTCGAAAAATCCATAGCTGAGCAGAATGTTGAGTGGCTGGTTAGTGAGCTTGCGAAGGAATATTCCAAGAATCTGGCTGAAGTAAATGATGACGCCTCATTGAGAGCGCTTAGCGATGTACCAGGGAATATGAGTGCCAACTGGTCCAGCCGAATGTATCAGCGAGTTTGGCGTGAGCACAGTGCGATCCGTCGCACTTTGACTGATACTTATGGTGAGGCTTTGCAGTACTCTCACCAAATCAAGAGCTTTTCAGAGATTCCTGCGATCCGCGAGACTGGAATTCAGGAAGCATACGGTCAATTTGACATGACGGCATTTATCGATGGGCGTTATGCAAGGACCAACGAGCCAACTTCCAGCACCCTGACCACGGGTAATGCTGATCCCAAAGCCAGATTTGAGCAGGACTTGCGTGAGGGTGAGTATGGGGTTCGGAAAAAACTCATGAACGGCACGGAGGTGTCGCTTTCCAATCGCCTCTCGACCCTCAATAATAATTCTCAGTTCCTTAATCCCAATCCACAGTCTGGTTCAGAAGTGATTTTGTCTCTTTCGCATCCTCTGTTAAAGGGGGGCGGTTATCATTACAACACCGCTGGGATTAAGATTGCGATGTTGGACTCCAAAATGGGAGTCACAGAATATGTTCGCCAGTTGGAGCAGTATCTTTTGGAGATCAGCCGGACCTATTGGGGGGTTTATCTGGCCAGGGCTAACTTTGTTCAGAAGAATTTGGCAGTTGATCAAACCGCACGGATTGTGAAGCAGTTGGAAGAGCGCTCTGCGGTTGACCCTGAAGCCAATGCTTCGGAGCTGTTGAGAGCGCGCTCTTCAGTCGCGCAACGCAATGCGGCTCTGGTTCGTGCTGAAATGTCAATTCGTCTGGCTGAAGACCGCCTCAGATCCTTGGTTAGTGGTCCTGAATTCGCACTTGGCAAGAGTACTGAGATTATTCCGTGCAGCCGCCCCATCCTTGCGGCTCCTCGGGAAGATGTCCGCGAAGTGGCCCGGGCCGCAATTGCCAATCGCCCCGAGTTGCTTGAAGCTTTTTATCAAACTCAGGCTGCTGGAATTCGCCGTGACCTTAGTAAAAATGAGTTGTTACCTCAGTTGAATCTGATTATGGAGATTTCCAATTCAGGTCTTGGAGTTGGTAGGAGACTGGGAGAAGCGTGGAGTGATCAGTTCAAGAATCAGTCAGGAGGACTTGCAGGATTTAGTCTCGAAGTGCCCTTGGAAAACAATTTTGCAAAAGCACGTCTGACCCGCCGTGAGCATGAACTCCGCCAACAGTTGCACAATGTAAAGACCACCATTGATAATCTGGCGCTTGAGGCAATCGTTTCTTATCGTGAACTTCAGACTTCTTATCGTGACATGCAGGGCAAATACCAAACTGCCCTTGCGACTCGGGAAGAGATCAAGCAACTGGAAAGCAGGCTTGATATTGATGCTGCGGGAAATTCAGTGGGATATCAACTGCAACTGATTCTTGATGCACTGGATCGCAATCAGGCCGCAGAAGAAGCCTTTCTGGTTGCCGTGGTGACTTATAATGTGGCCTTTACTTCATTGGACAAGGCCAGGGGTTCGCTTCTCAAGCGTCATGATGTTGGCGTATTCAGAACCAAGCAAGATGGCTTAAGCACCATTAACGCTGGTTTTCCCCAGAACTAATCGTTGAAATAAACAATCTTTTCAAAAGTGGGCTTCCGCAGGTCGGGAGCCCATTTTTTTGGTGGTTTAATCCACCTTGATCCAGATTTCACCATCCTGTTCCTTGATCTGATAGGTGCGAATACCGCGAGTGACGGGGCCGCTCAAAGCTTCGCCGGTTTTTAGATCAAATTCGGCGTAGTGCCATGGGCAGATCAAACATCCGTTTTTCACCGGACCAAATGCCAGGGAGGCATCAGCATGCGGACAAACATCGTCAACTGCATAAACCGTACCTTCGTAGCGAATCAGGGCGATCCGGTGCTCTTCGATTACATACGGGCGACCTTTGCCCTCTGTAATTTCTTCGGATTTTGCGATGAATTGAAATTGGTCTTCCTCCATATTCAGACTTTAAGTAACCGAGATGAGGAACAGAGGCAAGGAGAAGACATCGAAGCAACGTCAGGCGGGCAGTTCGGTCTGTGCTTCAACCACGGAACGTTTGGGAGTCTTGTGGGAATCTTTATCGGTTTGGATTTTCAAACCCATATCAATCAACAGATCACCTATTTCCTTGCGGTCCGCTGACTTTCTGCCAAGGGAAGTTAGTTCTGCTTCGATCCGATTGAGCAATTCATTGATCAGAGAAGTCAACTCATCGGTTTGTTTCTTGGTGCGGGTATGCAATTCGTTCCAAATTTTTGATTCAAAGCGCAACACCCGATCTTCCTGGGCATTGATCTTTTCGTTCATGGAGGCTTCAAACTGTTCCAGATTTCTGCTGAAATAGCCACCCTGTTTTACCCGGGCTTCGGACTCCACCTTCAAACGATTGTCTACGCTGGAGATTCTCGCTTCAGAAGACGCCAATTGATCAGAGAGTAAACCTTCCAATACCCGGATTTTTCCGTTTATCCTTTCTTCCATACGGGCTATGGCATCTCGGAGACTGTGCTCGGTCAGTTCAAGTCGGCCGCTAATTTCAGCAGTTTTTTTGCCAAAAAGAAGATCGCGAACCGCTTCGATATTGTCGTTTGCGCCTTCCTGATAAGATGATGGTGATACCGGAGAATGGTCCATAAGTCGTCAGAATATATAACGACTATGGAATTAGTAAATATTTTTTGTTTAACTTATGCTGATCTTTTTTAAAAATCGGTTATTCCATTTAACATCTTCAAATAAGCCATCCCGACGCGGATAATCATGGCCGCGACGGCAAAAAGGCAGCCCAAATAAACCAGTTTCGGGATCCATTCACCCAGTCGATTCATCGCCTCGGTGAGGGATTCTGAATAAAACTGTTTCCACCGGGCAAATTCAGAATCAAGCATCCCCGCTTCTTCAGCAGAGGCAATCCCCCGGGCAAAATCATTGGGAAAGGCGGCGGGGTTTTTGAAAAAGGTGACGGCCAGTTTCTCTCCGTTTTTCAAAGACTTAGCACCGATCCTGGAGACGTGGCGGATCAGCCCGCTATTTGATGCTTCACCGGCAGCCTTCATTGATTCGTCCATCTTCATTCCGGCGAGCAGGAAAATTTCAAAAACGCTGGTGAATCGTTCCAGGGCGGCGTAGCGGCGAGCTGGTCCCAAAATCGGGATTTTATTCAAAACCCGGTCGGCAACCGGTTCGCCTTTTCCCTGTTTCCGCAGAACAACAAGAAAGATCCCGATCACGAGGAGGCTCAGATAAAGATAGATCGCCCATTGTCCCGTATCCCAAAGCGCGTCCAGGAAGGGCTTGCTCTCTCCATTAAGATTGAAGCGGGATAACATAGCTCCCAGAAAGGTGGTGACGATCAGGCCAAAGTGAAACAGAAAAAGCGGATAAACCAGTCCACTGCGGACACGCCGCCGGGTTTGATCAACCCTTTCATAATAGGCGGCCAGGTGATTGAGGCCCCCATCCAGCCGACCGGAGCGCTCCGCCGCACTGAGCATTTGGAAATCAAGTGCATCAAGACGAGATGATTTCTCCATCGCATCGGCAATTGAAAGGCCGGACATCACCCCTTCTTGAATGGAATGATAAATTTGCCGTTCCCCTTTCGTTACCCCAGGTTGAGCCAGCATCGATTCACAAGCTTTTTCAATGCCCATCCCGGTTCGCACATATTTGGCGAGATTTCTAAAAATGTGGCTTTTTTCAGATGGAGACATGATTGAATCTGGCACGCGACGTTACTTAAAACAAGCAAAGCGGAGGCATTTTCACGGGTCAATTGGGCTTGACGTGGTGTCCACCACCATGTCGATCCCTCACGATAAATTTAAATTAAACAGGGTTCAATCACCGATACAACAGGGTACAACCACGGTGATAGTTCCCTACACAGCAGGAGCCGGAACCAAGACGTCTTGGCGCAGGTGTTGCAAAAATACCGACTGGTTAGTTAAAGACTGTACAGTCGCGGACACTACCTTTTATATCCTGGTTTCTGCCGGGTTCTAATTTGACCAATCGTCGTTCTGGCCCTTCCCAAAACCGACCAAGGCCACGTCTTCCTTCTCTTCGAGATCTTCCAGCAGCGGTGCAAATCGCTCGGCCCGAAATCCCAATTCCTGCTTAACACTGGAGTGCGGGTCATCCGGATTTTGGAGTTCTTTGAGCAGAATCATAATATCGAACTCGGCTGATGTGATCGAGAGACTGGCATCATCACCCACAACAAAATTGGGGTTGGATCTCCCCGATTTCATGGCCCGAACCGTATAGATACTGTTTTTCTTGGGCAAAGCAGTAAACAGATCATAGACCCAGGGATCGAACTTATCGTCGATACAAACAACACGCTGACCGTTTTGAAACATAAATCAAACTTTCTTTTCGCGGGAGAAATCCTCACGGATTCCTCAAATCTAACTGAGCCCGTGCTTGGCTGCAAGTTGAAGAGACACCATTCCACATCTCCAATTCTCTAACACTCCATAGGCGCAAGGCTAAGAGAAGATTTGCTTTATAACTATTTTTGAGTCATTGAGAATCAAATAAATACACGGGACCAGAAACAAGGTGATCACAGTCGCAAAGAGAATTCCAAAACTCAGGGAAATTGCCATGGGAATGAGAATCTGGGCCTGGAGATCCGTTTCCAGCAACATCGGTGTCAACCCGGCAAAGGTGGTTAACGAGGTCAACAAAATCGGTCGGAAACGAGCCGCACCGGACTCCCAGGCAGCGGTGATAATGTCGGCTCCGTTTTCGATTTCACGGTTCACATAGTCAACCAGAACCAGACTGTCATTCACCACCACACCGGCCAGGGCAATGCTGCCACACAGGCTCATGATGCTGATGTCGTAACCCATCACGATATGGCCAAAGATGGCCCCAATTAATCCAAACGGGATCGCCGTCATAATAATAGTCGGCTGGACGTAGGATTTCAGGGGGATCGCCATGAGAATATACATCCCCATCAACGCGATAAGGGCGTGGGAGAGAAGTTCGCTGAGTGCTGCGTTTTGGTCTTTTTGTTCCCCCTGAAAGACAATTTTGACTCCGGGGAATTGATCCATCACTTGTTTGATTGCTCCGTCCTCCCTTTTCTGAATTTCCTGCCCCATTTTACTGGAGAACCAGTCGAAAAAGTTCTGGATCCACTTTTGATTATAAGACTCCAGACCCTGATTCAGCGCTGCCACGACTTCGTTGGCGTTGGCACCTTTGGCCTTGTCGACGTCTGCTGTGATCCGGATCGCTGGCTGACCATCACTTCGTTGCAGGGCAGTGGCCGCCCGCCCAAACGAGGCGGTGGCAACCTGGGAAAACGGCACCTCAGCACCAGTAGCGGTGCGGATTTTGGATTTTTGCAGATCTGCGATCGATTTGCGCTCATCCCTCGGGTAACGAACGTAAACGATGACCTCGTCTTTGCCTCGCTGGAGTCGCTGGATTTCTTCTCCGAAAAATCCCTGGCGAACCTGCCGGGCAATATCCTGGAGGCGAAGCCCGAGCGCCTCGGCCTGGGGGAGAATCTCAAGTTTTAGCTCCCGCTTGCCCTCTTTGTCGTTGTCGCTAATGTCGATCACTCCCGCCACCCTGCTGAGTGCTTCTTTCATCGCCACTGTCGCCTTACTAATTTCTTCTTTATCGGCACCCGTCAACTCCAGATCAATGGCTGAACTACTGGTGGCCACGTCAGCCCGAAAAGACAGGACCACAGCTCCAGGAATCGGGCCAGTCAACTCCCGCCAGGCTGAGGTCAGTTCGTTGGTGGTGTGGTCCCGGTTTTTAGCATCCTGGAGTTCAATCGAGACTTCACCGAGATTGCTTCCGAGGGGCGCGCTCCCCAAAGCACCCATACCAATGGACACAAACGGTTGGGTGCCAGAGCTTGAGAGTACGTTTTTTATGATCGGATTCCCATCCCGATCCTTGTATTTTTCACCGAGTTTAAAGGCCCCCGCATTCAGGGCGGCGACAGCTCTCTCGGTTGATTCAAATGGAACGCCCTCAGCCATTTGCAACCGGGCCAAGATCAGGTTCCCTTCCAACTGGGGTAGAAATATAAATTTGATGTGGCCATTTTTCACATAGGAAATAGACAGCAGCAAAATACAAAAAAATCCCGTGGTAACGACCCAGCGGTAGTTTAGGGCTCCAGCCAGAATTGGGCGGTAAAATTTATCGACGAACTTCTCCAATCCATGGGCAAAAAATTCCTGAAATCGCACAATGAATGAAGGCGAAGCATTTTCGACGAAAGGTTTCAACATGGCAAGGTGGGCCGGGAGCACCAACTTTGACTGAACTAATGAGACCAGCAAAGTCGGGATCACAATCAGGGGGATATTCGGCCAGATTTTGCCACTGACCCCACTTAGCCCGATCATGGGAAGAAAGGCCACCACCGTGGTGAGTACTCCGAAAATAACCACGACACCTACCTCGTGCGCCCCAAGAGCCGCAGCGATTTTGGGATCCTCACCAAGCCGGATTCGACGATAGACGTTTTCCCCGATCACCGTGGCATCATCCACCACAATTCCCAGGACTAGAATAAAGGCAAACAGAGAGATCATATTGATCGAAACCCCGGTGTAAGGCATCGTTATAACCGCTCCACAAAATGCAATCGGAATGCCCAGGGCCACCAGGAAGGCCAGAGCCGGACGCAGGAAAAGCGCCAGGACCACCGTCACCAGGACCAGTCCAAAAAGCCCATTTTCCATTAGCAAATCCAGACGTCCCTGCAGCAGGATGGAGTCATCCCGCCACACTTCCAGTTTCACTCCCGGAGGCAGCCTTTTATCGGCCTCTTCCTTCACGAATTTCTTGGCAGTGTCGGCGATTTTGAGGGTGTCTTCATTGCCCACTCGCATGATATTAATGACCAGGGCTGGTTTGCCGTCAAAGTTGGTCGCGATATCTGCCTCCTCAAATTCATCCCGGATGAAGGCTATCTGCCCCAGTTTGACGATGGAGCCATCTGGTAGCGTGACGACGGTGATTTCGGCAAACTCCTCCGCCGTGTAGCGCCGGGCCTCGGTGCGAATCAAAACCTCGCCCGAAGTGGTCCGCACCGAACCGCCTGGCAAATCAAGCGACGAACGGCGCACGGCATTGGCGATCTGGTCAAAGGATAATGCATAGCGTTCGAGGACATTTTCCGAAACCTCGATGGAAATTTCATAGTCACGGGTTCCTGCAATCTCGATCTGGGTGATCTTGGTCCCGCCCCCATCGTAGCTTAACAAATCGGTCCGGATTTTTTCAGCGACTTCTCGGAGCGCCGTTTCCGATGTGGTGCCCGACAATGCCAGGCTTAGCACCGGGCTTTTCAAGACTAATTGCTCCAGAAGCGGTTCCTCTGCCTGCTCAGCGAGGTTGGTGATCGAGTCGATCCGGGTTTTCAAATCGCTCATCATCCCCCGCACATCAACACCGTTTTCAGTTTCGACAACCACGGATCCAATACTTTGACTCGCAGTGGACCGGATCGTGCGAATCCCTTCCAAATCCTGGATGGCCTCTTCGATCGGGACAATCACCCCTTTTTCCACTTCCTCCGGGGTTGCATTAGGGAAGGGAATTTTAATCAGCACCAGATCGATTTTTGTTTCCGGGAAAATTTCCTTTTTGATGGTTGGCCAGGTCATCAGGCCGATCACCAAAATCGGAACCATCAAAAAGTTGGCTGCGACCGGGTTTTTACAAAACCAATTGATTAACCCTTCCATCAAAAATTTGGCCTAGCGAAGATTCGTTTCGAGTTTCGTCGTCGGGTTGGCGGGCAACTCTCGCACTTCCACCTCGGCACCTTCGATGTTGGTGGGCACTTCGGTTACGCAGAGTCGTTCATTTTCAGCCAGCCCTGCGGAGACATAGACTTCATTACCAGTCCGGTGCAGCACCTCAACCTGACGCAATTCCAGCCTTCCCTGAGGATCGACCAGTCTGACTCCCTCCAAATCATACAATGCCGTTGCCGGCACCACCGCGATCTTTTCGAAGACTTTTCCAAAAATGGTCGCATCCAGAAAAAGACCGGGTTGAAGCACAATCGGCGTTTCCGCCGCTTGATTAGGCAGGATATCCGAGACCAAATAAATTGACCGACTCTGCTGATCAACCTGAGACTCGTCCCGGTCGATTCTAGCCTTCCAATTTACGACCTGATTGCCAAGGTTGGTGGAGAGAATAACTTCCCCCTCGTATCCGCCTTTCGGTTTCTTTTTCAAAAACCGAGCATCATCCAATGGCAGTGGAATTCGAATCTCCAGCGGCGAAGTCTGAAAAAATTCACCTATTGGCGCGCCCGGGGCCAGGAAATTCCCAATCTCGGTGGCTTTCCGGGAAACCGTTGCGTTAAAAGGTGCCTTGATCAGGGTACGCTCAAGATCCCGACGAGCCCGCACCACGGCGGCTGTGGCCGCCGAGACCCGGGATTCGGCGTTTTTGATTTGCGGCTCCCTCAGGGTCAGGGATGATGCTTTTCCGCGTCCGAGTAGCTCCCAGTCGCGGCGGGCTTGCTCCGCCCTGGCTTTTTCGGCAGTTAGAGCGACCTCCGCCTCAATCAACTGGGACTCCGCCTGGGCTAGGGCGGTTTCATAGGTGGCAGGATCGAGTTTAAGAATAACTTCCCCTTCCTCGAACTTTCCGCCGGTTAAAAATTTATCTGATACAAAAACGACCTTTCCAGCCAGTTCAGCAGCTAGTTGGGTTCGCTTTTTGGCCTGTACCACGCCTTTTGAGTCCAACTCCATGGTCACCGTTTTTAACTTAACTGGAACCACTTCAACCACAGTTAGGGTTTCTTCGACCACTTTAACCTCGGCCACAGGTTTGGTCCTGTTTAATACCCACAACAATAACACGGTTCCAAGTATGAAACCTACGATGATGATAAACTGTGCAAATCGTTTCAGACTAATCAGGCTCAGGAGTCGAGGCCATTGGGTCAGTATTGATGTGTGAGATACACTCAAAACTACCCGCCAAGGCGAGGTGAAGGTCTACTCTCGCCTCCAATTGCTGTCTTCTCAACGAAATAAGTTGTGATTCTTGACTAAACATTCGCGCTTGAGAGGTGAGCATCGTGAGCAGGTCGCCGGTCCCGTTGGCGTATTCCTCGCCGGATCGTTGAAAAGCTTCCCGGGAGAACCTCGCACCATCGGTGACAGATCTGATCCTGTCTGCAAGATACTTTTCAGCGGCCAGGGCGTTTTCCACATCTGCAAAGGCTTTGAGAATCACCTTTTCATATTCGTTCTTGGCGGCTTGAATCTGATACATGGTGGTCTGCTTGACCGCATCCAGCAAGCCTCCTGCGAAAATGGGCATCACCACATCCCCGGCGATGTGCCAAACCGTGTATTCTCCACTCAGAAGCTTGCGGATCTCGTTCGTTGACGTACCAAAGGAGGAGGTGAGATTGATGGAGGGAAGCGCCGCTTTTTTGGCCTGAACCAGTCTCTGATCCGCCGCTGCCAGTCGCCGTTCAGCAGCCACCAAATCTGGTCTGCGCTCCAGGATGGTGCAGGGCAGGTCGATGGGTTTTTTTTGGGGAAAAGAGGGAAGCTTGGCCATTTTACCCGCCTCTCCGCAAGGGTAGCGCCCCGCCAGTATTTCTAATTGACGAGCGGTCCGGCCCACGATTTCCTCGCGCGCCGCCAGGGCATCGGTTGCGGTAGCCACATCAGCCTGAGCGAGGAGGAGTTGAGAACCATAGCTGCTCGCGACCCCCTCCTGAATGCCACGTTCAAATCGATCCCGGATAGAATTTTCCGTCTTTTTGAAAGTCGCCACGGTTTCCCGGGCGAGCCGGACTTGCTGCCGACCATCCGCCAGCAAAAACCAGGTCTTCACCGTCAGTGCCGCGATGGATAGTTGCAGCGCGGCCATGTCGTTCTGGGTGGCTTCCATCTCCGCGATCGCCTCAGATTGGGCAGCCTTTGTCTTGCCCCATAGATCAACCTCCCAAGCGGCATCGAGGAGGAAATCGAATTGGTTATTGGTCACCGTTAATGGATCGATGCCCCGATCCGTCAGGCCGGGAATTGGGAAAGCGGCGAAGTTGCGCTTGCGTCGCTCTCCGAAAAATTTCCCATCCAGGGTCGGATAGATGTCTGATCCCACTCCACGGGCATTGTTCGCGGCGATCTCGATGCGGGCTTTGGCTGTTTTGATGTCTTTGTTACACGCCAACACTTCGCGGACAAATTCATCCAACTCAGGATCCCCAAAATCGGAAATCCAAAAACGGTCAGGGTTATATTCAGGGCCAGTGGTGCTGTGGGCCTTCCACTTGTCGGGTACTGGAAAAACGGCAAATGACATCATGCTCGGCGGCGAGGACCCCGTCTCACATCCCGAAAGCAGGAGGCAGAGTAGACCGCCGAGTGCGGTCACCATTTTCTGAGTTGTGATAGCCTTTTTCAATATTGAAGTTTAGGGTTGATCCGACACCCACCTATCGGTTTGCACCATCCCAAAGAACTAGCCGAGCGCAAGAGATATTTTAGATATCTTAAATAATAGCATTGGTTAAGTACTTTATAGTTTCCAGATCCTTTTTTCTTGGCTGGGTGATTTTGCCTTGAATCAATTGATTTGGAAAGCAAAATTGTGTGTCAACAGGCTTCATGAGCCTGCTTTTTTCTCGAATGCCAGTTTTGGCCTGATCCATTCAGTTTTATTGGACAACATAAAAAAGAGGTGTCAATTGAAGTCATGAATTTGAATTCTTTGTCCCGGCTCGGTAAATTCATTGAAAGAGAGCGGAGGCATATTGATTCACTGGCTCGTCGGTCGTCCGCTGTTGCCGGAAGTTTAGTTTTATTCAAAACTCTGATCTATTGGGTCGCTTTTGCGGGTATAAACACCCATTCCATGGCTGCCTTGAATGCAGAGGCAAAATTCGAGGCGGATGAGGCCGTGGAATCAATTGAAGTGAGAATCGCGGTGGACAGCAAAGGGGAGCCTCTTGCTGAGCCGGTGTCTCTGGATCTGGGGCTGGGGTTTCCCTTTTGGCTTTATCCACTTGGTCATGAGGAAGGGCAACCACCTCTTTACGGTGCGGTGCCTTCTTTAACCAATGCCAAGGCGAAGTTGCAACCTGGACAAAAAGTGATTTTCACTTTTCAAAATGGAGGAGAAAAGGGGTTGGATCTTTTATTGACAAGCCAGCAACTCCTCGACGGGGTTAAAGTGTCGGATATTTCCCAAATTGGGTTTGCGAGCCGGGGTGATGGTGCCTGGGCTCTGGGAAGTTATGAGATTTTGATCAATGGAAAACCTTTTGCGTCAATGGATGCCATCGGATTGGACGTGTCGGTCGAGCAGAAGAAGGCACAGCAACGGCTTGCGGAAATAGCTCCAATTATCGCTCCTCTCGAAGCCGAGGCCACCCCGATCGCTTCGCTGATCGAAGCTGGGTTGGCTATGCCTGAAGATGAGGAGCTACTCAAGGATATCGGCGAAAAGCTAATCCCTTTGCTGAAAGAGAAACAGCGCCTGGAACGCCAGATCGCGGGTGGTTATCCCTGGTTTGTGGATCCCGATTTTAAATCCCCATGGCGGGGGGAAGTGCTGGCCCAGGGGATTGGCGAAGTCCGGGTCACGGTTCTCACTGCTTCGCACACCGGGGCGGAAACAAAAAACCATGTTTATTTTCAAACTGGCGGCCACAAGTATTTGTTAAGTTCTCCACTAAATCCTTTGGAACCAATGGATGGTCCCCAAGTGTTTCCTCTCGATCTGGTGGGGGCTCCTCTCACAGCGGCGGATCTCCGCGGATATTCACTCGGGATGCTGGCGAGTGGCGAGCCCTCTGGCGACGCCCCGGACCGGTGGCATCCGCAGCGTCTCATGGTGGAGATCGATGGCAGGGTCGTTTATGATAGTGACGAGGTGGCCCTTGATCGGCTGAGTATGGAATCGATCCGGGTGGTGCCACCCGCCCACCTGAAGGCTGCAGGCGAGATCGTCGCCAATGTGCCCAATCTGCGGGAAACTTTTGCCTGGAAAGCAGGCCAGGGTATGGGGATCGATCTCGTTAACGGTGGTGCCGCAGCCCTGCCAGATGTCGCGGATCCCGCTTTTCCCGAACCTGAAGCGGGCCTGGGAGATGGCTTTGATCTGGTGGTGGATGATGGTTTTGATCCAGCTTTTCCACCTTTTCCAGGTGAGGGCTGGATTCCCGGTTGGATGCCCGATCCGTGGAGCCCTCCTCCTCCGCCTCTTCTGGGTTGGTGGGTATCACCTCCGGGATGGCTCGATGTCTTGTCCGGGGTTCTTGATTTCCTGGCTCCTCTCTTTCCCGGAATAGAGCCTTTTCCTATAGGTGATCCACCCCAAGTGACGGCGGTTCGCATGGAGATGCCCCCCTTTGCAGCGGGTAATTTCACGATCCGCTGGGATGTGACTGGGAATGAAGCACTTGTTCATCATTACGCAGTTCAGATATTGCCGATGTTTCCAGACCGGGTCGCTCCGATTGTTTTTTCGCCTCTGGCGGAGGAGTTAAATGTACCGGTCGGCACCCGTGAGTGGACGCTGCCGCTCAGTGCGTTGCCGGATCCGGTGGCGGAGCAACCCTTTGCCTACCTGCTCCCGGTTGTCACGGCGGTGCCCATTCCAGCGGCTCCCGGTCTCGGACCCGAGCCAGAAGTGGGACCGGCCCGACCTTTCCTTTTTACGGGATCGGGGCCGACTCAGCCGACCTTGTCTCCTGACTTTATCTCGGCGCTGGTCGGGGGACCGGTTCCGGTTTCGCTCACAGGGGATCCCGGCGGACCAGCCAGCGCGGTCTGGATCGCAGGTGAGGTCTCCAGTCACCGGGGACTGCTCTTTGATGAGGCCTCTCCGGGGTTGAATGTCGGCATCCGGGTGGCGGCGGGGGATGAATTGCTTCTCGGATTCAAATCCCCAATGGAGGGGAAACGGATTTTGTCCGGTTACCTTGGATTTGAAGGCGGCCCCGAGGTCGCCAATAACATCGAAACCGAAAATATCGGTTTCCTTTACAAAGGAGGTATCCCTGCTTTCCAGTATCCGCCTGCGCCACCGCCGCTCCCAGCGTTTGTCGCTTCCAATCCAGGTGGTGGCCCGGCTTTGCCCATGACCCGGCTGGAGATGAGCGAGGCGATCGATACAGTGGTCCAATCCGGCGGGGCGGGGCTTTGTGAATTGGAATTTTACGTCTTTGCCAAGGGCGGTGGCACCCACCCTGATTTTCCCTGCATTCTATATGGAACCCGGCTCTTTAAGCCTTAACTCAAATGAAATACCAACTATTTACTCTTTTAACTCTCTTTTGCGGGTTGACGGGCGTTTTCGCTGACGGACCGGGGGTTCAGGGGCGGGTCTTTGAGGTGAAACAGGACGGCAGCGTGGCCGGACTGGTTGCTGGAGCCAAAATCGAGTTCATCAATGGAGCCACGACCACGACCGATGCGGCTGGATTCTATAAAGTGACGCTTAGTCCCGGCAGTTATTTATATAAAGTTACTGCTCCGGGGTTCAAAGACGAGGACAGCGGGCGCGGCATGCAGTTGCAGCTTTCCGATGGGTTTGCGGTTTATAACTTCGCGCTCACCCGTGGAGAAAGTGATCCAAACAATGCCCCTCCACCCCGGCCTGAAACCCCAAGTGGCGGTCTGGAAGGCCGGGTTTTTGAGAAAATTACAGGGAATCCTGGGATCGGTGGAGCTGAGATCCTTTTAAGGCGCGATGGAACCCGGAATTTGACTCGTGTCATCAGCGCCACTGGCAAAGATCCAGGGAATTATGAAATCAGCCTTCCCGTGGGGACCTGGCGGGCCTCGGTTTCTGCTGTAGGATTTACCCAGTTGGTGGATGCCACTCCCATTGAGATCACGGCTGGAAACACCACCAAACGGGATTTTGAAATGGAGCGCCCCGTTTCTGATCCTAAAACCGATCAGGGCATCCGCGGGGGCGTGCGGATTATTCCCGGTCAGCGGCCAGCGGTCAAATTAAATGAGGTGAGCATCCGGGTTATACCACTTAATGAAAGCTCATTTGGCGCGCAAGATCTCAAATCACCCAAAGGGGACGGCCAGTTTGAGGTCCGTCTTGCTGCCGGGCCTTATCGGGTTGAGGCCGGGGCCAAAGGTTACGAAACTGCAGTGAGCGGCCCGGTCCAAGTGTTTCCAGATCGTTACAGCCAGGTCAAATTAGTCCTTCGCGGGGATCTCGGGCTAAAGGTAGAATTTTTTGTTTTCGACGCCGAGACCAAACTCCCGCTCGCGGGAACCGCAATCCAACTCCAGCCCAAAGATGGCAACTCCATGGTCGAAGGAAAAAGTGATCGACTCGGGCAGCTCAGTTTGAGGCTACCCGAGGAAGGCAACTGGAACATGCAGGCGATCCGGGAAGGATATGCCAACTGGTCACAAACCAGCGACATCACGGGGCTACTCGGAGATCGGATCATGATCCCGATGAAACCTGGCACCTCGACTCCACCACCCGAGATTACCAAAGCCACCGAATTGCGTGTCACCGTTTTAGATGCTCAAAATAGAAAGCCTGTCGCGGGAGCTTCGGTCACTGTCCGCCAGGGCTCGCAACGGCTTTCCGATGCGCCGAAGAGCGATACTGACAGCAGTGGACATGCGAGTTTTAAACTCCCCGGAAAAGGAGAATACACCGCCCTGGTTCGGGCGGCAGGATTTAAGGCGGGTGGCTCCCGGATCGAGTTGAAAACAGGTGAAAGCAAGCAAATGGAGGTTCTCCTCGAATCGGACTCGCTGACCGAAATGCCACCGGTACCCAAGGACAGCGCGCAATCCCTAAGCGTGCATGTGGTCGGGGATGGACAACCTGTTGCAGGAGCAGTAGTCAGCATCATTGATCGGGATCGTGTCGTGAACCAGGGATTGTCCGATGTCAAAGGAATCTACCGTCTGGCCATGCCTGTGGGAACTTTCACCCTTAGAGCTGAGGCTCAGGGTTATGAAGCCGGAGGTTTTGCGGTGACGATGAAGAAGGGCAAAGACGCCAACGTATTGGTTACCCTGACCCCAAAGGTCACCAAAATGCCGCCAGCGGAGCAGAATTTGACCTTAAACGTCCAGGTCAATCACCAGGGTGGCAGGGGTGTTCCGGGGGCCACGGTAAGCCTGATTCAGGGAAATCGAGTCATCGGGCGTGGCTTGACGGATCAACTTGGCAGGTATCAACGGATCATGCCGGAGCCGGGAATTTACACGATCCGGGCAGAGGCGCTCGGTCTCACCCCCGGCACTGCCGTGGCTCGGCTCGGGAAAGGGAGCAGTGCCGTCGAGATCAATTTGACGGCGATGAACTCCACGATGCCGCCAGTGATCACGGTGCCCGAACCTCCCGGGACAGGCATTCCTGGTTTTCCCGAGGTCCAAAAGCTAACTCTGAGCATTTCTGTCATTCAGGGCGGAGGGGTTCCCATTCCTGGCGCGGTGGTTAGTGTTGCCCAAAACCGAAAAGTAATTGCTCAGGGTGTGACCGACCAAAGAGGCGTCTGGACCACATATGCAAATCCGGGGATCTACTCACTAAAGGCTGAAGCGCGTGGCTATCAACCGGGCGGCGGTACGGCCACGGTAACGAACCGATCCGTCAATGCCCAGATCCAACTGAATGGCTCGATCACCCAGACCCCAAACCCCTCTGACACGACGATCACCCCCCCGACGATTCGAGTGCCGAAGATCCCTGGCATGAATATCGATATCAAGCCTGGTGGAAAAATAACCATTCCCGGAATGAGAACGACTCCCAACAATCCGGAAATCAATCCGAAAATGCCCCAGACCAACTCAATCCCGAACCAAGGTCAGGCAGTCTATGTGGTGGAAGGACTGGCCCCCGGTCAATCACAATGGCAGGTGCTCGGGCGATATGGTAACGCCCAGCAGGCCCAGCAGGCATTGTCGGCCTACCGAATAACCTACGGAGCAAGAAAATGGCAGTTGCGGATAAACACTCAGGGCCAGTGATCCCTCAAATCTTTCCGCCAAACGAATCTATTAACCCCTGGCGCATGGCCTGGATGGGGGCCTCGGCATTAAACCAGAATTCGTAGGCATAGGCTCCCTGCCACAGCAGCATAGTCAGGCCGTTGGCGGCACGGCCCCCGGCTTTGACGACGTCGCGCATCAGGCGGGTTTGGGGCGGGGCGTAAACCATGTCAAAAACAAGATGATGGGGAAGCAACAAATGCGGCGGGATCAACACGGGATCACTCGATTTCATCCCCAGCGAGGTGGCGTTGATAATGAGATCGATATGTTTGAGTTCCCGCTCCAGGTATTTCTCTTCGTGAGGGATGGCTACTAGGCGTTCAACGGGTCCCAATAGGCGGTCTGACTTCGCATTCAGAGGTGCCAATTCTTTTTTCAGCGCCACCGCTTTTTCAAAAGTCCGGTTTACAAGGACGAGGCGTTGGGCGCGACTCACCGTAGCTTGAACACAGGCTGCCCGACCAGCACCGCCCCCGGCCCCGAGCACCAAAACCCGCATGTCACAGAGGTCGATGGAAAATTCTTCGCGAATGGCCCGCTCGAGACCCGGGGCATCGGTATTGTGGCCAACCAGTTTATCACCCTCCACGAGCACAGTATTAACCGATCGAGTCATTTGCGCCACCTCGGTCATGTGATCCACCGCAGCGAAAACTCCGCCTTTATGAGGGATGGTCACATTGGTCCCGATAAAATTCTTCTCCATGATCAGTCGCAGTGCCTCTCGGAGATTGACCGGCAGGATATGAAGGCGGACATACTGGCACTTTTGCCCACCCTCAATGAGGGCGGGATTGTGCATTTGCGGAGAGCGCGAATGGATCACCGGATCTCCTAAAACGGAAAGCCTGGCGGGCAGTTCGAGATCTCTGGTCACGGTTTCCCAGTCCCGGAGATCTTCGATGGTGTAATAGTCTTTGGGTGGTTGCGGCATTGATTAGTTGATGGTTTATGGCTGAGAGTTGAGAGAGGGAAGAATTTTGACTATCAACAATCAACTCTAAACAATCAACCAACAAAATCCCGCATCGTCGCGAGAATGATTGCCGCGCTGCAGGTGCTGGCACCGAGTTTTCCATCTGGGTACAATGAGCGGGTTCAAGCCAACTCAATTTTTGAACTTGAAAAAAAACGCGAATTGGGTCTTTCTTCCCAGGACATCGTTTGGGTGAGTCGCAGGGATGACTGAATTCGGATCACATTTGAGATTGAAGAGATCAATCAATGGCATCGGTTAACCAGGACAGCACATCAGAGGTGGGCGTTTGTGTTTCCTTGTTTGGTGAGAGTAGGTGATCTTTCCCTTGGACAAATCGGTTATTGGGGCGGTGATAATCAACGGCGTGGATGGAATTTGTGGAATGCGTTGAGAGTCGCGGTCTTGGTTTCGGATTAGCGACAGCAGAGGGGTTCATAGCCGAGAAGCTTTCCAAATTTCGTTTTTGATCAGGCGGTTGGCATACAACGCGCTATGGTTGGCTTGTATCGTTCTAATGCGACAGCAGAGGGGTTCAAAGCCGAGAAGCTTCCCAAATTTCGTATTTTCAAGCGGTTGGCACACAACGCGCTATGGTTGGCTTGTATCGTTCTTAATGCTATGGTTGGCCCCGTGGAGTTCTGATGTCTACTTCCATTTTAACCGTTCTAAATATTTGATGTAAAGATGATCCGCGCCCCACTCTGCTTCGAACTTCGATCGAGTTTTGCTGGTTAATTCCGCCAGACGCCTTTCCAAAGTTTCGTATTCCTCGGCCTTCATCACAAAAGCGTCAACTATCCTTTTAAAGATGCAAAGAGTGGCTATTATGGGCGAGGAGAATACAATCGGATATTCCGCCATTTGTTCAGCCCTATCTAACAAATATTCCAAAAATTCCGGAATGCGATCATCCACTCCGTTAAAATCGTCAAGAATCATTTGTAATTCTATGTCGTTATCATTCATCAAATAAAATTTCTATATCTAATTAAGTCAAAACTATCAGTAATTGCCCGGTGTTAATGCCGCCAATCCTATCGCAGATTTGGTGGCAAGCCGTTCCTCCGATTTTGTGCATCCATGACAGAGTCAAGGTCTAAAGTAGGAATCAAAATGCCAATTAAACCTCCTCCTCTGCTTCCGCCGCCTCTAATGCGAGGTGTTGTGGGAGATCCGCTAGGTTGACGCGCTCCTGGTGGGGGAGTAGCGGGAGGAGTAGAGGGGCTCGACCTACCTGATGATGCCGGTTTCCCTGGAGTCGTTTGCCCCGTTACCGGCTGCCATCGCGTTCCTCGAGAATTCCCTCCCTCCTGTTTCGTTTTCCCTGAAACGTCCTCGACTTTGTAATCACGGGCAGTTTGCTCTATTTTCACATCATACTTCTTTATTATCTCGTTAGCCTGTTTTGGATCCATAATCTTTTCAGGTTCATTGATGTTTGTCATGGCTTTGTTACCATCAAGCAATTCCGTGTGGTACACTCTCGATTCTGCCGCTCTGGAAATTTGTTGGTTGGTTTCAGAGCTATTCGTTCCCCCATTAGGGGTATGAACGCCGTATACTCTTCCTTTCGGCTCTGGCCCCTTTGCTATCTCATGTGCGCTTGTATGGTTAGACTTATTTAATCGGCTCTCCGCTATTTCCCTAGTAGGTGATTCTGCTCTAGTCCCAGTTCCTACATAATGATTCCTTGTTACATTCTTGTTTTCGATTACATAAACATCTGCCACGTGAGTATCCGCAAGTCCAACCGGATCAAAAGCTGTCCACGGGTTCTGCCTGACAAAGGCATACAAATTAGGTCCATCCACAAACCCCGCCGGATCCCTTGTCAAAAATGTCCCTGTCTCCAGATCCCGGTACCGGAAGCCCTCGTTGAGCAGCCCGGTGGGGTCTTCGTCCTTGGTGTTCGCTTTCTGTCGATCAGGATCGCTGCCAGTTTCCTCGCTGCGGGTGCCGAAGGCTTCGTAGTGCGCGGCGTACGTGGTAGCACCGGTTTCATCCGCCTTGCCCGCAACGTCGCCGCGATGATTCATGAGGTTGTAGCGGCGGATGCGGGTGCCGAGGTTCGTATTTCCAGCCTCATCCCGCCTCAGGCTGTGGAGCAGGCCGCGCACGCCGCCACCCAGGTCCGGTCCGCGTACGTATTCCACCTCCGGATTGGTTGGGGTGCCAAGGTGTTCCAAAACGCTCAAACCGCCGCTGAAGACCACCTGGGTTACCGCGCCTTTCTCGGTTCTCCGCACCCGCCGGGTGCGGTGATCGTAATGGTATTGGTAGAGATCGGTTGTTTCCGTTTCAGTTTCAGGATCGACTACCTGACGCTCCAGGCTGACGAGCCGGGCGTGATAATCGAAACTATACGAGTCAGTCACCCCATTCTCAGTCCGGCTGACCCGGCTGCCATTTAGATCATAGGCGAAGGTCACCGTCGTGGCATCGGGTTTGGTGAAGCTGGCGAGTTGGTTGGCCCCGGCTCCGTTGCTTCCAGTTCCGATCTGGTAGTTGGTGACTTCGGCGGGCTGCGAACCTTTTACGAAGGTTTTCTGGGTGCGGTTGTTGGCCTTGTCATACAGGTAGGTGGTGGTGCGGAGGCTCCTGCCAGTGACTTCGTCTTTTTCTTCGATCAAGCGATAGACGCCGTCGTAAGTGTTGGTGACTTTGCGATTGGGCAAAGTCACCGCCGCCCAGTTCTCCGTGACTTCGCGCACGTTTCCGGCCCGGTCATATTGGTAGCCTTCGGTCCTCACCAGTTGGGGATTGCTCTCCCCGGTCAGCTCCGAGCCACGGGTGGTCACGCTCTGGCTGGCGCGGTTCTGGGCGTCATAGGAGCGGGTTTCGACGTGGCCATTCGGCTTGATCTGCCACACCGGGTTCCCGTTGAGATCGTGGCCGTATCGGGTCACCGCCGCGCTGGCCCCGCTGCCGGGCAGGCTCTCGGTCAGGGTGGAAAGGCGATTGAGCCCGTCAAATTCCCGGTCGAGCCGCCGACCGGTGCCCCCGTAAGCGACCCCGGTCTGGTTGCCAACCGTGTCATAGCTGTACTGGTGGATTAGGCCATTGGAGCGCTCGGTGCTGAGTCGCCGGAGGGCGTCGTAAGTGTTCTGCACCTCGCGCGACCCATTGGCCTCGCCAGGGAAGGTGACGGTGAGCAGGTTGCCAACCGCATTGTAAGTTCGCGTCTGGTTGTCAGCGGGACGGCCCGGGTAAGTGATCCCGGTGAGCCGGTGGCGGATGTCGTAGCTGAACTGCTGCCTTTCCCCGTTGGGATTGATCGATTCGGTTTTGTTCAGCGCATCGTACTTTTCTTCCTGAATGGCCTGCAAAGGGGTGTCGGCGTCAAGCACCGTCTGGATGAGCCGGTCGAGCC
>JBGSJM010000327.1:0-4830 GCA_041742015.1 Verrucomicrobiales bacterium
TCTCTGATTCTCATTTTACCCATTTGCTGGTTGCGACGCAGAACCATTTGCGCGACCCGCGCCAGAGACGGTAGGAGGAGGTAGCAAGGCCAATGTAAGCAAAAGGCTTTTTGTTTGTGCCTCTTGACTACAATCTTTATCATTTCGTCATAATCTGAACCAAAATCATGTCAAAATTAGATACAACTCTTCATCTCCTGGGACAGGCTGTAAAACCTGTCTCGCCTGCTGAACCCGATGCCGTGACCAGTTACGTCATTCCCCTGCTTACCCAATTGGGGTTTGGAGGCGTGATCGGCTTTTGCACGGGCTTTATGGTTAAAAAAGTGGGGAAATTTGCCGCTTTTATTGTGGGTTTGCTTTTTGTGACCATTCAAATCCTGTCGTATTACAATGTGATCAATATGGATTGGGCTCCGGTCAAAGATTGGTGGGACAGGGGGACCTCGCCTGAGATATTAACCGGGATGTGGAGCAAAATTCGCCATTGTCTGTTTGCCACCGGTCCGGCTTTGGGTGGGGCAATTCCCGGCTTTTTTCTGGGTTTAAAAGCGGGGTGAGCCTGCCTTTCGGGAAGAAAAATGTGGGAAACCGGGCGGTCTGGTCACATTTTCAACCAAGATGCCTTGAATCCCTGAAATTCTCTGCCATTCTCCAAAGGCCCATTTTCCTGGATGGTCTGAAGATACATGGCAGCACATACCGAACAAGCAATCCTGGCTCTCGAAGACGGCACCGTTTTCGAGGGTATCGCTTTTGGAGCTAGAACGATCCAAACTGGAGAAGCCTGTTTTAATACCTCAATGAGTGGGTATCAGGAAATTCTCACTGATCCCTCGTATCGAGGGCAATTGGTCGCGATGACCTGCCCGCTGATCGGGAATTATGGGACCAACCCGGTGGACGCCGAGAGTTCCCAGGTCCATGTGCGGGGATTTGTGATCGAGGAACTTTGCCGGGTTCCCAGCAACTGGCGCAGTCAGCAGTCGCTGCAGGACTATCTGGAGCAAGCCGGGGTGCCGGGGATTGAGGGGGTGGACACCCGGGCGCTGACCAAGCGACTTCGTGTATCCGGGGCGATGCGGGCCTGTCTTTGCACGGATGGAAGCCTGACTGCCGCAGAGTGCGTGGCCCAGGCCAAAAACTCTGAAAGCATGGATGGTGCGGATTTTGTCAAAGAAGTCACCACCCCAAAGACTTACCAATGGGATCCCGATGGTATCGAAAGCCGGGAATGGACGATTGTAAACCCCGCCAAAGTGGATTCCTTGATTGAGAGAGATGGGGAGGTTTATTTCCCCTTGAGCGAGGCCAAGTATCAAATTGTGGCTTATGATTTTGGAATCAAAAAGAATATTTTGCGTTGCCTGAGGCGAAATGGCTTTGATGTCACGGTGGTGAACAGTCGGACTCCAGCATCTGAGGTATTGGCGATGAACCCGGATGGGATTTTTCTTTCCAATGGACCGGGAGATCCGGCGGCTCTGCATTACGTGCACGAGGAAATGCGTCAACTGATTGATAAAAAGCCGGTTTTCGGGATTTGCCTGGGCCACCAGATTCTGGCCCATGCTTATGGCGGAAAAACGTTCAAGTTAAAGTTTGGGCACCGGGGTGGAAATCACCCGGTCAAAGATCTCCGCACTGGAAAAATTTCGATCACCTCGCAGAATCACGGATTTGCGGTAAACCCCGAGGATTTGCCCGCCAACATCGAGGTGACTCACATCAACCTGAATGATAACACGGTGGAAGGGATGAGACATCGGGATTACCCGGTATTTTCCGTGCAATATCACCCCGAAGCGGCCCCCGGCCCCCACGATGCAGAATATTTTTTCAAAGAATTTGCTAATCTGATTGATCAAACACGTTAACTCAAGGTAATCTGAAGCATATAACCATGGCCAAAATCACATTTTACATCCCTGATCAGCAACCTGCGAAATACGACCTGAGCGATGAGTTGGAAATTTCGATCGGTCGTGCCACGGATTGTTCCATTATGTTGGATCACGGCTCGGTTTCCGGGCATCACGCCACGATTCGACAGATCGGAGCCGGTCTCCATGTACTCCTCGATAACAACTCGACCAATGGAATCTATTTGGAGGGTGAGCGAGTTGCCGAAGCGCCATTGGCAAATGGAGCTAGCTTCATGATTGGTTCAGTTCCAGGTGAGTATGAAGGTGACGATGCCTCGATGGCCCACTCGCCTGCACCAGCCCACTCACAACCCGCCGCACCGGCCAGCAGTGCACCGGCGGCGATGGCAAACGAGACTCATTTCACCTCGGTGGAAGCAACCATTGCAAGCGTATCAACTCGCCCCGCAGGTTTCAAGGACTTGTCTCCGGTGACCCGGGTCGTAAAGAAAAACACTCTGGCTACGGTGTCGATGATTATGGGGCTCGTAGCTATTCTTGCAGCCATAGCCCTGGCAGTCATTTCGGCAACTGTGATGAGCGTGGGCTAAGCACAAATGGACTCCTATTATCGGGCACAAATGGACATTAATTGCTGCCGCAGGCTGCGATGCCACTAATGCCTGAAGCCTCCTGTCTATAGCTTCTTTGTTTTCAGCTTTTTGTAAGGACGAATTATGTCAAATACCATCGTGATTGGTGCCCAGTGGGGCGATGAAGGAAAAGGAAAAATTGTCGACTGGTTAACCGAGTCGGCTGATATCGTAGTCCGGGCCCAGGGCGGCAACAATGCCGGGCATACCGTGATTAGCGATGGGAAAAAGTATATCCTGCACCTCATCCCATCAGGTATTCTCTGGCCGGGTAAACTTTGTATCATCGGAAATGGAGTGGTGATGGATCCCATTGCCCTGCTCGACGAAATTGATGGTTTGAAGGAAAAAGGGATCGAAGTCTCGCCAACCGCCTTGAAAATTTCCAACCGGGCTCACCTCGTGATGCCCTATCACCGGGAAATGGATGGTTACCGGGAAATGATGCGCGGCAGCGACAAGATCGGCACCACGAAGCGGGGGATCGGCCCCACCTACGGAGACAAAATCGACCGCACCGGCTTCCGCCTTCATGATCTGGTGGGAGATCCGGTCCAGTTTGTGGAGCGCTACACCGAGAAAGTCAAAGCCTGCAACGGCATTTTCCGGGCCGCCGACATTGAACCAATTGATGCTGAAGTCACCGGTCGCGCCCTGCTCGAAGCGGCCGAAAGACTCGCGCCCTTTGTCGCTGACACCGTAGAAATTCTTTATCAGGAGATGAAAAAGGGGAAATCCCTCCTTTTTGAAGGTGCCCAGGGCACCTATCTGGATGTGGATCAGGGCACTTACCCCTTTGTCACCTCATCCAACACCATTTCCGCGGGAGCCTGCACCGGCTCTGGAGTTCCGCCGCAGAAGATCGACCGGGTCATCGGTGTGGCCAAAGCCTACACCACCCGGGTCGGCTCGGGACCTTTTCCAACTGGAAATCAGGAATTAAGTGATCGTTTTCACAGCATGGGCCGGGAATTCGGGGCCACCACGGGCCGGAAACGCCGCTGCGGCTGGTTGGATTTTGTGCTGCTGCGCTACGCTGCCATGGTTAACGGGGTTGATAGTTGGGCAATCACCAATATTGATGGGCTCGATGATTTGGCCGAGATCCCGATTTGTACCCATTATGAAATCAACGGCAAGAAAGTGAGCCTGCCGCCCGCCGCCATCCAGGACTTCGAAAATGCCAGACCGGTTCTCGAAATCATGCCAGGGTGGATGTCGGATACCACCAATTGTCGCCGCTACGAGGACTTGCCCGCCAACGCCCGCGCCTACCTGGATCGCATCGAAAAAGAAACGGGGGCACCAGTTGGAGCCATCGGGGTGGGGCCGGATCGATCCCAGACCATTCTCCGTTAGATCGACCCATGGCTGCCTACGATCCCACTTTGGCCATCCCCGCTCACATTGCTGTCATTATGGATGGCAATGGTCGTTGGGCCAAAAGTCGTGGCAAACTTCGGAACGAAGGACATCGCGAAGGGGCCAAATCCGTGGAGGCGATCCTCGAAGCCTGTGGCGATATCGGCGTCAAATACCTGACGCTCTACGCCTTCAGCTCGGAGAACTGGAAGCGTCCCTCCAGTGAAGTGGAGGGGTTGATGAGTCTTTTAACCCATTTTTTGAGGGCCAAAACCTCTTCCCTGATCGAAAACAACATTCAACTCAAGGTCATCGGAGCAATCGAAATGCTTCCCGAATCCAGCCGCAGACAGCTCAACAAAACCATCGAAGCCACCGCCGGGAACGATGGGTTAGTTCTCTATGTGGCACTCAGTTACGGCTCGCGCGAGGAAATCGTCCGTGCCACACGGGTTCTGATGGCAAAGGCTGTCCAAGGCGAGATAAAGCCCGAGGATGTGACCACGGAAAATTTTGGCGACTACCTGGATACCGTCGGGTGTCCCGATCCCGATTTGTTAATCCGCACTGGCGGAGAGTTCCGGATATCCAACTTTCTGCTCTGGCAGATCAGCTACGCCGAAATCTATATAACCGATGTGTTTTGGCCCGATTTTCGCCGTCCCCACCTTGAGGAGGCGATCGCTGAATACCAGCGCCGCCACCGCCGCTACGGCGGGTTGTAACAATGGTGGGTTATCTATTTTACTGATTTTCAACTCTTGTCTCCAAACAGATAGGCTGGGACCGTGCGCTGCTACACCATGTCAAAAAATTGGTTGAGGGGCTTCAGCCCGCAAGGTAGGATGATTCATGATTCTTGAAACACTTCCAGACGTTCAAAAACTAACTGCCGATGAGAAAATCATCCTCGAGGAGGAACTCTTGGATGATTTGAATGCTCCCAATCT
>JBGSJM010000328.1:0-35877 GCA_041742015.1 Verrucomicrobiales bacterium
CACCACATGCATCCCGTTCACGGCATGGCCGGCTTTGTCCTCGCCAACGGCAGCATGTCCTCCAACCAGTCTGGGGAAGGGACAATCAGGCAAGCCCTCATCGAGGCCGACCTCGTGGACTGCATGGTCGCCCTCCCCGGCCAGCTTTTCTACAGCACGCAGATACCCGTCTGCCTCTGGTTCCTCGCAAAAAACAAAGCCGCCGACGCCAAACGTGGCTTCCGCGACCGCCGCAAACAGACCCTGTTCATCGACGCCCGCAAACTCGGCACCCTCATCGACCGCGTCCACCGCGAGCTGACCGACGCCGACCTGGCGAAAATCACGAGCACGTATCACGCATGGCGCGGTGACAAAGGCTCAGGCGAATACGCTGACGTCGCGGGTTTCTCGAAATCGGCTGACCTCAAACTCATCTCCGAACACGGGTTCGTTCTAACTCCCGGCCGCTACGTCGGCGCCGAGGAAGTCGAAGACGACGGGGACCCCTTCGAGGAAAAGATGCCGCGCCTCGTCGCCGAACTGCACGCCCAGTTCGCCGAATCCGCGAAACTGGAGCAGGCCATCAAAGCAAACCTGAGGGGGCTGGGTTATGGCGGGTGAGCTGCACAGCAAGACTATCCCGCTGTCGAAGACCACGAAGTTCATCGTGGACAACAGAGGACGGACGGCGCCAACAGCCGATTACGGAATCCCGTTGATTGCAACAAACTGCATTTCCAACGACCAGCTCTATCCCGCCTATGAGAAGCTGCGTTTTGTTTCAAAAGAAACCTACGACACTTGGTTCCGTTCTCATCCAAAGCCGGGCGACATTATTCTCACAAACAAAGGCAGTCAGAACGGAGCAATCTGCTTGGTTCCTGACCCAGTGGATTTCGTCATAGCTCAAGACATGGTCGCCCTGCGAGCGGACGAAAAGGTTATCGACCCTCTTTTCCTATTTGCTGCGCTTCGCTCAACAGATGTTCAGCGGGAAATCAAAAATCTGGATGTCAGTGGGGTCATTCCGCATTTCAAGAAGACAGATTTCGATAAACTCCACCTTCCTTATCCCGCACGTCATGTTCAGGAATCGATTGGGCGCACTTACTTTGATTTCTGCGCGAAGATCGAGTTGAACCGGCGGATGAACGCGACGCTGGAGGCGATGGCGCGGGCGCTGTTCCAGAGCTGGTTCGTGGATTTCGACCCCGTCCGCGCCAAACTCGACGGACGCCCCCCCGCCGCCCTCGACCCCGCCACCGCCGCCCTCTTTCCTGACTCGTTTGATGAAACTGCCATTGACCATATCCCATACGGTTGGGAAGTGAAGCCCCTCGGAGAAGTCATCGAACTCGCCTACGGCAAGCCGTTGAAAGCGGAGGACCGGAAGAGCGGCCCAGTGTGCGTTTATGGAGCTAACGGACCGGTCGGCTGGCACGATGAGAAGCTTGTTTCCGGCCCCGGCATTGTTGTTGGGCGCAAAGGAAATCCCGGCGTCGTCACTTGGGCGCATTGCAACTTCTATCCAATCGACACGACCTTCTACGTCGAACCAAAGGGAGACTGCCGCAGCCTTTACTTCCTCTACTACGCTCTCTCCCTACACAACTTCGCGAACCTCAGCGCCGACTCCGCAGTGCCGGGCTTGAACCGTAATCACGCTTACATGAGCAAGCAGGTCATCCCGTCGCAGCCTGTGCTCACAGCCTTTGATTCGCAGATTGCTCCCATCTTCGCTGCCATCCACGCCAACGAAGAGCAGTCCCGTAGCCTCGGCACGGTGCGCGACACGTTGCTGCCAAAACTCCTCAGCGGTGAACTCACCGTTTCGGCAATACCAAGTGCTGAATGAACACGAGCACGACAACTGATGCCTTGCCGAACTATCGGCGTGCCAGTGACCGTTGGCCTCAGGCTCCAGCGCTGGCGCAGTATCACGCGGCAATCAATCATTGCATCGCGGGCAACGAGCACGGCGTCGTCGAGCATGTGAAGTCCTTCATTGAGTGCGTCTGCATCACAATCATGGGCGAGTTTGGAGAGCCCCTTCCGTTTGCGAACCCAACGTCCACGCAGTTGCTTGTCGCAGCCCTAAACACGCTTGGCTTCCAAAACTCGCAAGGTGCCAGCAAGCTCGATAAGGTGCTGAGTGCCTTCAACAAAATGTCAGACGCGTTGAGTGAGATGCGGAACGAGAATGGCCCCGTTGCGCACGGCAAAGACGGCTTTCTTGATGCTATCGAAGAAGATCACGCCCGCTCGTTCCTGCATACCGGTGATGCAATCGTCGGCGTCCTGCTCAACGCTCTCGAAGGAAAGCAGCCGAACCTTTTGGTGACCCGTGAACCTTACGAGCGGTTCGCACACCTCTGCGAACGAATCGACCGCTCCGTTGCCCTGCACGCGAAGGTTGAGTTCGAGGACGACTTGCCGGTACTCATAGTGTCGCTCTCGATTGGCAACAAGCCTGAATCGATTGACCTCCGCATAGAGCCCAGTCGGCTTCTCTACGGCATCGACCGCACCGCATTTGTCGGAGTGCTAAGCGACGCACCCGAGACGCTGGAAGAAGAAGATAATGAAGACGAGGACGAGGACGAGGACGAGGACGAGACACCGCCCATTGCCGCACCCACAACAGGGCCAGAGACAGGCACCCACACTGAACCGGCAGCCGTCGTCGTTGTCGGCGAGTATTCGGGCGTGTTTGCCAATCTCCGCGATGGGCTTCGTGCTTTCGTCATCAGCGAGAGCATTAACACCGCTCCCAACAACGAGCTTCTAAACTCACTACTCGCGACCGCCGAATCGAACAGCGGCGTCGATTGGCAAACCCGCGAAAACCTCCAAGCTCGGATGAAAGTCGGATTCCGCCGCGTTCTGGGCAAAGAAGGAATCGACCCCACCAAGATAACGGACGCATCGGAGCGACTGCTCACATGGATGAAGGTGAGCGCGCCTGCTGACAACAAACATTAACGCAATGAGCAGCCTTTCCACCATCGAGAAACAGCGATTCGAAGACCTCTTTGGGATGTCGAGCGGCTACGTCCTAAACTTCTCCCATCCCGAGTTTGCGGAGTTCTTCCGGCAAGAGGTTGGAATCAATATTCACGACGCTCGCTACGCCTACAATGGAACATCCAAAGCCAAAATGCTACGTGCGTTCTGGGAAGTCGAAGAGCCAACGAACATAGGCCGGGCCCTGGAAAAACTGCTGGAGGTTTGGAGGTATCTCAACGAACCCGGAAAGGACGAGCGAGCGGATCGGCAGTTTGAGGAATGCACACGAACTGCAGCCCGGCTCCTAGGGCGTGAGTTGAAGCAAGAAACAGAGTCGGACTTCCTCAAGCGTGACTTTGGCGCAATTTCCGTGGAAGGGATTGGTTTGGACCACGCTGTTGAGAAAATTCTGGCCGCAAGAGTTAAAGAGGCAGTCGAGTGCGTGGCGGCCGGAGCGTCGCTGTCAGCAATATTCATGTGTGGAAGTGTATTGGAGGGGATTTTGTTGGCCGTCGCGCTTAAGAACCCGGCCGAGTTCAACCGGGCTTCCGCTAGTCCAAAGCAGAAAGACACGGGGAAGGTCAGGCCATTCCACGAATGGACGCTGGCCAACCTCATCGACACCGCCCATGAGGTCGGCGTCCTGCGGCTCGACGTCAAAAAGTTCGGTCACGCTGTCCGTGATTTCCGGAACTATATCCATCCTTACGAGCAGATGGCATCGCGTTTCCACCCGGACCAACACACCGCCCAAATTTGCATGCAAGTGTTGCGAGCTGCACTCGTCGGACTGAAAGCCAACAGAGGAATGGTCACGGCAGTTTACCCATGAACCTCACCGAATCCATCGTCGAAGACGCCGCCCTCGAATGGTTCGGGGAGCAATTCCGCTGCGCTCCAACCCTCATCCCGGCCTTCTCCCAGGGGGAGAAGGAGAACCGCGGGGCCATCAGGTGGCTGAACCCGGCCTTTCCCGAGGAGGTTAACCCACAAGGAATCCTTGTCGGTTCAAAGCACATCGAAAGGAGCCTGAATCAATGAGCAAAAAGAAGCCAACACCCGGCGGTCGCGCCAAGAAGAAGGCCGAAGTCTCCCTGGTCCGCTCCTCGGCAGCGGAATACCTGACCTTTGTGGCGGCCAGCGGTCAGGGGGGCGTCGAGGCCGTTTATGCCGATGAAAACGTCTGGCTCAGCCAAAAGATGATGGGGCTGCTCTACGATGTGGAAACCCACACAATCAACTACCACCTCAAAAGGGTCTTTGATGACGCTGAATTAGAGGCGGGTTCAGTTATTCGAAATTTTCGAATAACTGCCGCCGACAGCAAGAGCTACGACACCCAGCACTACAACCTCTCCGCCATCATCGCCGTGGGCTACAAGGTGAACTCCGAGCGCGCGGTGCAGTTCCGCAAGTGGGCCACGGGCATCATCGAGTCCTTCACCATCAAGGGCTTCGCGATGGATGACGAGCGGTTGAAGAACGACGGCTCCATCCTCGGCAAAAAATACTTCGAGGAGCAGCTCCAGCGCATCCGGGAAATTCGGCTGAGCGAGCGTAAATTTTATCAGAAGATCACTGACATCTACGCGACATCCATCGACTACGATGTCACCGCCGCAGCCACTAAACGGTTCTTTGCCACCGTGCAAAACAAGCTCCACTGGGCCATCCACGGCCAGACGGCGGCGGAGGTTATCGTCTCTCGCGCCAATGCCACCAAAGACCACATGGGGCTGACCACGTGGAAGGACGCGCCCCAAGGCAAAATCCAGAAGTTCGATGTGAGCGTGGCGAAGAACTACCTCACGGAAGACGAAATGGCCCAGTTGCAACGCCTCGTCTCCGCCTATCTGGACGTGGCCGAAGACATGGCGCTACGGCAGATTCCCATGACCATGCAGGACTGGGAAACCCGCCTCAACCGCTTCATTGCAGCGACCGACCGAGAGATCCTCCAAGATGCGGGCAAAGTCACCGCCGAAATCGCCCAAGCTTACGCCGAAAGCGAGTTTGAAAAATACCGCAAGGTGCAGGATCGTTTGTTCGAGTCGGACTTTGACCGGCTGCTCAAGGAGCTGCCACCGGAGGGCGACAAAGCATGAGTCTCAACGAATCCATCATCGAAAACGTCGCCCTCGAATGGTTCGGGGAGCTGGGCTACTCTTGCCTGGGGGCAGAAGCCCACACCCCGGCCCTTTCCCACGGAGAGAGGGAGTCATACACCGAGGTGGTGCTGGTGGGGCGTTTGCGCGAGGCCATCCGGCGGCTGAACCCGGCCATTCCCGAGGAGGCGCGGGAGGAGGCTTTGAGAAAAGTGCTGCGGGTGGGGACGCCTGCGCTCGTGCAGACGAACCGCACCTTTCACCGGATGCTGCGCGATGGCGTGCCGGTGGAATATACCCGGCCCGATGGCAGCATTGCGGGCGATGATGTGCGACTCGTGGATTTCACCGAGGTGCAGGCAAACGATTGGTTCGTGTTTAACCAGTTTACGGTTATTGACGGGCAACACAAACGGCGGGCCGACATTGTGGTTTTCCTAAATGGGCTCCCGCTGGGTTTGATTGAGCTGAAGAATGCAGCCGACGAGGACGCGGACATTTGGGCGGCTTATCGGCAGTTGCAAACTTACAAGGCGGAAATTCCGGTTCTTTTAAATTACAATGCCGTCCTGGTCGTTTCCGATGGTCGGTACGCCAGGATTGGTTCACTTACGGCCAACCAAGAGTGGTTTAAGATCTGGCGGACAATCAATGGAGATGGTGACGCACCGAACGCGGCGCTGGAGTTGGAAACACTCACCCGTGGCGTATTCGAGCCGCAACGGTTTCTCGATCTGCTGCAACATTTTATCGTTTTCGAGGAAGACCCGGATTCGGGTGCACTGCACAAGATCATCGCGGGCTACCACCAATTCCACGCGGTGAATGCGGCGGTGGAGGAAACGGTGCGCGCCAGCGGTATGACATTGGTCACCGAGCGTTACCGCGATGAGGCAGGCCGCTACTGGGCGGGCCGCATGAACGGGGGCAAGCCGGGAGACCGTCGTGCGGGCGTGGTCTGGCACACACAGGGCAGCGGCAAGAGTTTCTCCATGCTCTTTTTCGCCGCGCGCGTGGTGCGGCATCCGACCATGCAAAACCCGACGCTGGTGGTGCTGACCGACCGGAACGATCTCGACGACCAGCTTTTCGGCCAGTTCCAACGCTGCGCGGACATCCTCGGCCAGACGCCGGTGCAGGCTGGCGGGCGCGAGCATTTGCGCGAGCTGCTGAACCGGGCCAGCGGTGGCGTGGTGTTTACCACCATCCATAAATTCATGCCGGAAAAGGGCGAGGCGATGCCAGAGCTCAGCGCACGGCAAAACATCGTCGTGATCGCGGATGAAGCGCACCGCAGCCAGTATGGATTCGGCGGCAAGGTCAATACCCAGACCGGCGAGATGTCCTACGGCTTCGCCAGCAACTTGCGCGACGCCTTGCCGAATGCGTCGTTCATCGGGTTCACTGGCACACCCATCGAGAAGACGGACGCGAACACGCGGGCGGTCTTCGGTGATTACATTTCCATCTACGACATCCAGCGTGCCGTCGCCGACAAGGCCACGGTGCCGATCTATTACGAGAGCCGCATTTCCAAGCTGAGCCTGAACGCAGCCGAGTTGCCGAAGCTCGACGCGGAGTTTGAGGAGATCACCGAAGGCGAAGAGCTAACGAAGAAGGAAAAGCTCAAGACGAAGTGGGCGGCGCTGGAGGTGCTGGTGGGTGATCCAAAACGCATCGCGCTGGTGGCCGCCGATCTGGTGGCGCATTTCGAGAAGCGCCTGGAGGCAATGGACGGCAAGGCGATGGTCGTCTGCATGAGCCGCCGGATCTGCGTGGACCTCTACAACGCGCTGATCAAGCTGCGGCCCGAGTGGGAAGCGGAGACGCTGAAAGTCGTGATGACCGGTAGCGCTGAGGATGGCCCTGATTGGCAGAAACACATCCGCAGCAAGGACGCCCGCCGCAAGCTGGCAAACCGCTTCAAGGATGCCAAGGACCCCTTCAAGATCGTGATCGTGCGCGACATGTGGCTGACCGGCTTCGACGCGCCCTGCCTGCACACGATGTATGCCGACAAGCCGATGCAGGGCCACGGCCTCATGCAGGCTATCGCCCGCGTGAACCGCGTCTTCCGCGACAAGCCCGGCGGGCTGGTTGTGGATTATCTCGGCCTCGCAGATCAGCTCAAGAAGGCGCTGATCACCTACACCGAGAGCGGAGGCCAGGGGAACCCGACCTTGGACACCCCTCAAGCCATCGCCGTGATGCTGGAGAAACACGGCATCTCCTGCGACATGATGCACGGCTTCAACTGGGACAACTGGACCAGCGGCACGCCGACCGAGCGCCTGCAACTGATCCCCGCCGGACAGGAGCACATCCTCGAACAGGAAGACGGAAAGAAGCGCTGGGTACAGGTCGTGACGGAACTTTCCCGCGCCTTTGCCCTCTGCGCCGCCAGCGATGAAGCCACTGCAATCCGAGATGACGTAAGCTTTTTTCAGACGTTGCAGGCTGCGCTAAGCAAACAAAGCAGTAGTGGGAACAAGAAGACGCCCGAGCAGATCGACGCCGCCATTCGCCAGCTCGTCAGCAAAGCCATCACCACCGAAGGCGAGGTGATCGACGTCTTCACTGCTGCCGGACTGCCCAAGCCGGACATCAGCATCCTGAGCGACCAGTTCCTCGCCGAAGTGCGGGGTCTCAAGCACAAGAACGTGGCCGCCGAGCTGCTGGAGAAGCTGCTCAAAGACGAACTCAAGGTGCGCTCGAAACGCAACCTCGTGCAGAGCCAGGTCTTCAGCGAGAAGCTCAAGAAAACACTAAACGCCTACCACAACCGGGCCATCTCTACGATGGAGGTGATCGAAGAATTGATCAGCCTGGCCAAAGACCTGGACGCCGCCACGAAACGGGGCGAAGAACTCGGACTGACCGATGATGAAGTCGCCTTTTACGATGCTTTGGCCGCCAACGAAAGTGCGGTCGTCGCGATGGGTGACGCCAAGCTGAAAGTAATCGCCGCCGAGCTGATCACCCAGGTGAAAAAGAGCGTGACAATCGACTGGACGCTGCGGGAGAGCGCCCGAGCCAAGATCAAAGTGATGGTGAAGCGCATCCTAAACAAACACGGCTACCCGCCGGATTTGCAGGAGGAGGCGGTGAAGACCGTGCTCGCGCAGGCCGAGCTACTGTGCGCCGAGTGGGTTTAAGGTGGTTTTACCCCAATGATTGGCAAGCCATGGCGAATTTCAGGGAAACCGCGGCCCGGTGGCAATGTCCTGCTACTGCCGGCCTCCATCGATCACCTCTTTGACAGTGGATTCACTTCAGCAATGACGGGGAAGTGCTCGTGTCGCCTATAGCAGGTCAAGATGCCCTGGCTCGCATGCAAGGGAAGGTGGGGCCAGACTAGGGCCAGACTATCTGTCTCCCAAGGGAGAGGGAATATCTTCTTTCTTTTATCGCAGGATATACAGATAAACGACTAAACTGAATCATGAGCTAGCTGTTATTCCTCGACGAAAGGGGGCATGACTACTGACCACAAGCAAATGCCTTACGAGGTGCGCGGTGGTGTGGCCCTCCATGTCAGCAAGCTTTGGCCCTTTGTGAGAGCGGTCCAGCAATTAGAATTAAACACTTTTGGGGCGGAATTGCATCTCTACAAAAAGGAACTCAAAGGGAGCACCCTTTTGGACAAGAAGCGTTTCAAATTTGCCGGTTCTGGAAAATCTTTCTAAAACCCCGGATTTTTCACAATCCTGGCATCTGGAACCTGATTGCCAACATCCACCCGAAGTGTATCGTTATCACCTTAATGAAAATCACCCTCCACCCAGCTCTGCAATCTCTTCGACCAGCAGACCAACCATAGCTGTGACATGAAGGTTTACGACACGCTCCTACAGAAAGCAGTGGACTCCCTCGCCGCGACCTTCCGCAAACGCGCCGCCACCGGCCTCATTTCCCACCGTGATTTTATCCTGCCCAACGCCCATGAGCAGGTCAACGAAAAGACCGACCTCGAACTCGTCACCTGGCTCTTCATCAAGGAGGAGAAGGAATGAGCAACGGCGACCTCACCACCGACAGCGGCTACCAGCATCTGCTGGGCAAGATTTCCGAGGTTTACGTCAGCGGCCAGACCCGCGCCGTGCAGGCCGTCAACACCCACCTCACCGAAACTTATTGGCAGATTGGCCACGACATCATCGAATTTGAGCAAGGCGGCAATCTCCGCGCAGACTACGGCAAAGGCCTACTGGTCAGCCTCAGCCGTGACCTCACCCTCCGCCATGGCAAGGGCTTTAGCCGCAGCAACCTCACCCGATTCCGCCAGTTTTACCTGACTTACCCGATTCGTGCGACGCTGTCGCACAAATTGAGCTGGTCGGTGATCACCGAGCTTTTGAAGATCGACGATCCACTGGAGCGCAGCTTCTACGAGCAACAAAGCATCAGGGAAAACTGGGCGGTTCGCGAATTGAAACGCCAAATGAAAACCGCGCTCTTCCTCCGCCTCGCCGCCGGAAAAGACAAAAAGGGCATTCTCCAACTCGCCGCTCAAGGCCAGATCATTACCCAACCTGCCGACCTTCTTCGCGACCCCTATGTTTTCGAGTTTCTCAAAATCCCGGAAGTCCACCACCTTTCCGAGACCGACCTCGAGACCCGACTCTGTAACCACCTCCAGCCCTTTCTACTGGAGCTTGGCAAAGGCTTTACCTTTGTCGGCAGACAATACCGCATTACCCTGAACAATACGCATTACCGCGTTGATCTCGTTTTCTATCACCGCATTCTGCGCTGCTTTGTCCTCATTGATTTAAAGCTCAAAGAAGTGGAACACCACGACATCGGCCAGATGAACATGTATCTTGGTTACTTCGCTACCGAGGAGAATACCGAGGGCGACAACCCGCCCATCGGCATCATTCTCTCCAGACACAAGGACGAGTTGCTTGTTGAATACGCCACCTACCAAATGAACAGCCAGCTCTTTGTCCAGAAATACCAACTTTACCTACCCGAGCGCGAAGAACTGCGCCGCGAACTCGAACTGACCCTGAAACTCGCCGAAGACAGCTCAAGCGAAGAACAAACATGAAATCTGCTCTCGCCAATTTCCAGACCATTCCGGCCAAGGAAGCTGCCCGCCAGCTTCTCGCTCAGCTCGGCTACAAGAGCGAGTAAGATTCACTCAGCGCCTCATCATCATACCACAAGGCAAAAAAAGGGGGGCAGACTATCGGTGCGGAATACCAGCAAGTTTGTTTGTCTCTTTGAAAAAGCGAGTTGGATGTGGCGTGGAAGTGATTTTGAGTGACATTCACAACGAAAAGCCCCGTCTCCGTCTCAATCGCGACGGGTCCCGTCCCTCGAACAAAAGGCCCTGGCCGAGAGGTATTCATAGACTGGAATCTTGGCAGTTGGCGCGGTCTTTGATTTCTCGTCAGCATTGACTTTCTTCAAAACTTTGAGGAGATCGGTACCACTAATTAATTGGATTTGCTGAGTTCGGCTCGCGAACTTCAATGCCTCAGGAGTAAATCCTTCGGTTGCAATCACGATTCCTTTGGTTGCTTTTTCGACGACGACAATTCCCAGCATTTCCCGGACCACTTTGACACCGATTTTTTGAAATCGGGAATGCTTGCACTGGACAATCGAAAACTCTCCGCCTTTCCAAACTTTCAGGTCGATACCATCGTCAGGACGGGCTCCGCCGAACTTCTGAACGGCATAACCACGGCGGCGAAACAATTCGGCGACGAAGTCCTCGAATTGTAACCATGAGAGAAGCTTGATGGTCGGGATGCTTACCTCTTCTTTGAAGAGTTCCCCCCTTCTCTTTGCGAACAGTGCCGTGCACACTGCACCAATAAAAAAGACGAAGGCAACGAGCCACAAGAAAAAACCAATGAGTCCGAATAAGGGAGTACACCGTTAAAAAAGCGTTGCCCCACCACGGAATCTCAAACATTTTATTAACCAAGTGATCGATAGACGGGCACATGGCAAACGTTACCTCGATCATCCTATAATTTCCATAACAAATTTTCGGGCGGCCTGGAATAGTTTGTTGGAAACCAGAAACAGACAAGATCGAAGAAACGAACGGTCATGACCCAAAATTTGCCTGTTGAGTTTCGAGCTGTGTGCTAATTTGTAAACCTAATGTCTGTGGAATTGTCAACCAAACAACTCGACCCTCTTGCGAGGGGGGAATCCAAATCGATTACGGTTCACGATTCGGAAACCGATCTGAATTATGTTGTCATCCCGGAAAGTTCCTACAAAAAAGCGTTGCCTCTTTTGGAATTGATGACTGACTTGTCCAGTCCCAAACCAATTGGTGATTCGTGGTCAAAGGAGGCGAATCTGCGACGAATTCAATTGATCAATCTGAAACACGACGGCAATTTGAGCCGTGTCGAGGAGATTGAGCTTAATGAACTTCAACAAAGGGCCTATGACCATAGGAATCATGTCGCTCCCATAGAAAACGGGGTTTTAACCCTCGTTCTGGAAGCGCTCGAACAAAGATCCCAAAAAGGGTAATTTTCAAGAGATGGATGCTTATTGCGGGTTTTGATATCGAGCACTTTGAACCGGTTTCGTTGGCTCCTGAGCTGAAACTGGACTATGACAATTTGGTATATGCCTGCCGCTCGTGCAATGCCCTGAAAGGATTCAATTCAATTCGGAATCCCCTATGTGTGCTCCTTTCGGACAGGGTCCAGATTTACGAAGACGGACGAATTGAAGGACTGCACATCGAAGCCAAAAAACTTATCGACATCATGGGCCTTGATGATCCGGCGTACCAACGTCGCCGCCATCTGATTCAGCGAATTGTTAGGTTAGCGTATGAGCACGATACCATGCTGTATCGAACTCTTCTTGGATTTCCAAGTGATCTTCCCGACCTTTCCCGTTCACTCCCTCCTTTTAATTCCAGAAGCAAAGGTATCGAAGAATCGTATTTCAAAAAATTCCAGGCGGGGACGCTTCCCGAAATCTACTAGTGGGGAGTTAGTTTCACGGCAACCTGTTATTGGTAGTATTCCCGGCACTACTTTCTCCCGAGAATGCGGTCGAGCGAGTCGGATGTCTGGTAAATCAATGCCTCGGGGTAGTGCTGGTAGGGATGGAAATACTCAAAGGTCAAAAAGCCCTTGTAACCGGTTTCCGCCAGGGCATCGGTGACAGCCGGCCAGTTGGTGGTGCCATCGAGCAACGGGCGGAAGGTCTCCAGTGAAAAATCCGTGCCTTTTTTCGTAAACTCCTTCAAATGGACATTCTGGATCCGATTGCCCAGCACCTTGGCCCAGTGCTCCGGGAACTGAAACATGGAGATGTTGCCCGTGTCGAAATGAACCCGGACATGCTCACTGGCAAAGTGATCCACAAAGCTGTTCATCTCCATCGGAGTCATCAGGTAACCGTTGAAAAAGATGTTTTCGATATTTAGAAAGACTTTTAGCTTCTCCGCCTGTTTCGCCAGTTGGGCGACCGCTTCCCGGGCGCGCTGATCACACACATCATTAGCGACCGGTTCGTGGTCGGTCCGCCAGGGGATGTGGATCGCTCCGGGGACCACGAGGACATTTTCCACCCCCAGATCATGAGCCGCCTGGGCGATCTTGCCGGCCAGCTCCAGTCCCTGGGCTCGTTTGGCCGGGTCATGGCTGGTGAGCGGGTAGGGCCAGAACAAAAAGGAGCAGAGCCCGCTGATCTGGATGCCGATGTCATCCGCCATTTTCCGAATCGCCTGATAATCCGCAGTGCCGTGTTTGGGAGACAAGTCATTGTCCAGATCGTAGTTTAGCTCGATGCCGTCGACCCCGGCATTTTTCGCCAACTGGAGACATTCCTTCAGTGTCATCCGTTCCGGGTAGGGAAAGGCCCAGAGATTGATGGATTTGAGCATGTCATATTTTTTGACCGCTCCTCTCCGTGCATCCGGGGCAAGCGCCGGAGCGGCATTGGCCCGGGCCGGTTCAAATGCCATCGCGCCCAGGCCCATGGATGCAATCGTAGCCGACAAGGCATCGCGTCGAGAAATCGAACCGGAATCATCAGGTGTCATCATGCGGGCACCTTATCATGACGGCATCATCGGGTAAATTTTAAAAATCCGGGTGCTTTTATCCTCTCGATTCACCAAAACTCTGGATTTTCTGGTCGTTTTGGTTTTCAGTGCTTTATCTGATTCGCTGACTGGGGTAGAATCCGGCCTATGAATCTTGTCTATGCTCTCGAAGAGACACCGCCAACCCTTCGTCAATCGATCTTTCTGGTTGGCCCGACGCCTCGGCGCGATGGGGTTCCGTCCTGGAGACCCGCGATGGTTGAGCAGCTCAAAAAAGCGGGGTACGAAGGCACCGTCTTTATTCCCGAGCCCCGCGATGGCAAATGGCAGGGCGACTACTTTGATCAACCCAACTGGGAGCAAAAACACCTCAACCTCTGCGACGCGATTGTGGCCTGGGTCCCCCGTGACCTCAAAGACATGCCCGCTTTTACGACCAATGTGGAGTTTGGCCGCTACGTCAGCACCCGCAAGCTGTTCTACGGGCGTCCGCCGATGACCCCGCTGACCACCTACCTCGACTGGCTCTATGATTCGGAAAGCGGACTGCATCTATCCCATTCCATCAAAGAACTGGCCGAGACGGTCTGCACCGCACTTAAGGGGCGGGAGGCGGAACGCTCCGGTGGGGAACGCTGCATCCCCATCCAGATCTGGGAAAGCGAAATGTTTCAGCAATGGTATCAATCCCACAAAAAATCTGGAAACCGGCTTGATGATGCCGTGGTGTTGTGGACCTATTTCCCAAAGCCCAACTATCTGCTCTCCTTCGTGATGAAGGTCAATATCTGGGTCGCCGCCGAGCAGCGCCACAAATCAAATGAGTATGTCTTTTCCCGGACCAATATCACCACCGTGATCCCGATCTGGAAAAATTCTGCCTCGGATTCTATCTTGGCGACCAAGGTAGTCATGGTAAAGGAGTTCCGCTCCCCTGTGCAAAACCGGGATTCCTTTGTCCGCGAATTCCCCAGTGGTTCTGACCGCAACAAAAACGCCTCCCAATCCCTCGAAGTCGCCGCGATGGAGCTGGAAGAGGAAACCGGCCTGGTAATCCCGCCGGAACGTCTCATGAGTGTCTCCAGCCGACAACTTTGCTCCACGATCTCCACCCATCGCTCTTACCTATTTCTGGTGGAACTCACTGACGATGAAGTCCATCAAGCCGAGGAACGAGCCCGGCTCCAGGTGGTTCACGGTTCGGCCGATTCCTCTGAACGAACTTATGTGGAGGTCCGGACGATCGGCGAACTCTTAAAATCCAATGACGCGGACTACACTACCCTCGGCATGTTGATCGATGGGATCGCTTTCATTTCGGGAGTTGGGAGATAAACCTGCGACAGCTATTTTTGTACTGGCTAACCAATTTGTTGACCTGAAGCCGGGGGGAGAGTTAACGTCCCGACCAAAATGGACCTTACTTTTTCAAATGTAGACAGCCTGGGGCAAAAGATCGGAGATTTTATCACCAGTCGGGTCGAGTTGCCCGAGAAGGTGCAGGCGATCCTGAATCTCGAATTTTTGGGCAACACGGTAACGGCCTATGCGTTTCTGGCGGTTGCGATTTTCGTGGGCTGGATCGTCAGTTTCTTCGTGAGTTTCGCTGTGGGCCGCATCTTGAGGATGGTTTTGGGCCGGATTTCGGAAAAATTCGCCATCGGCGTGTCCCGGGCGATCGCGGGGCCGATTCGCATCTCGGTTTTATGCTGGATCGCTCTGCAAGGCACCGTATTCCTCGTCAAGCCACCACCGCCTGTGATTGCCCCGGTTGAGTCGTCCGCGACGGCGGTGGAGGGCCAGAAAGGTGCAGCGTCCACCCCAAACACCCCAGTGGTTGCGCCCCCGGTCGGCAGCGCCCCGGCACCGGATCTGCCGCAGGCCGCAGCGGAGGGAATCGCATCGTTGCTTGTCTGGCAGCCACACTGGACCTATCTGGTGCTCCGTGCCTTTTTCAAGGTGTGCCTGGTTTTGTCGCTCTTTTGGATCGTGGCGCGGTTGGTGCGCTTTTTCTGGCTCAGCTACATTAATCCCTGGCTGGGTAAGTCCGTGAGAGGAGTGGAAAAGCGCTATTTCGAGCTGATCTACCGCCTCGGGATGATCGCGCTCTGGCTGTGGGCATTATTGTCCAGCATCGCTGCATTGGGCTTCGATTCCCGGGACCAGATCAAACGGGCGCTCGGCTACTCGGCGGCCAACAACACGGTTTCGGCCTATCTGTCATTTATTGGCTTGGTCTTGCTGGCATTTTTATTGGGCCGCACGCTTTTCGAGGTGCTGACCCGTGGCCTCACCAAAGTCATGGCGCAATTCGGCGGCGAGAAGGTCCATGTGGAAAAAACCTGGTTTTCGGGCCTGGAGCGGCCGACCATCGCCCTGATTACGCTGATCGGCTTCAACTTCGCGGCCGCAGCGACGCTCACCCCCAGCAAGGTTTTTCCTGACATCCACGGTATCGCCATGACGGGCATCCACGTCTGCCTGACCGTGGTCATCACCTGGATCGCGTTTGTGTTTATCGATAAGTTTTTCCAGCACATCCTCCTTCCCCTGACAGCGGCAAGTGCTATCGAGCTGGATGATCAGTTGCTGGTGCTGGCCCGCAAAACGGCGAAAATCGGCATCGGGATCGTCGGATTCATCTTCATGATCAAGGCGATCGGCCACGATCCAGGGACGATTTTGGCAGGATTAGGAATCGGCGGCATAGCCGTGAGCTTCGCTGCCAAGGACACGCTGAGCAATTTTATGGCTGGGCTCACCATCTACGCAAGCAAACCGTTTCGAGTTGCCGACTACATCGTTCTATTAAAAGGCGAGAATGAGGGATTTGTGGAGGAAATAGGTCTCCGGGCCACCATCGTGCGCAAGCGTGATGGAACCAAACTGATCATCCCCAACGAAATGCTCACCAGTTCGGTCGTCTCGAACCGAACCGTAAATGGACGCATCAAGGAGAAAATCCAGCTTTCCATTGACATCGCCACTCCACCCGAGAAGCGAGACCAGGCCATCCAGCTTTTCGTTCGCACTGCCCACGAGGTCGAGGGAGTCGAGGGCCCCAGCGTGGACTTTATCGAATACGGCGAAGACAGCCTGGAATTGATTCTCAGTTACTGGGTATCCAAGCCGGATCGCCTCGGCATGGTCCGCACTTCGCTGCTCTTGCTCATCGACACCCGCCTGCGCGATTTGGGCGTCGAAATGAGCGTGTCACACCTTTACGCGGGCTATCTGCATAACGGGCGACAGGTCGGTGCCGCGAATGTGATGGAGGCCATGCCAAAGAACCCAGCTTGAGGAGCGAAGATCTGCAAGTAGCTGCGCAGAGAAATCCGTAAGGCTTTCTCGGCGAACGGGAAAGCGTGAAACTCACTGGCGACACCGTCTACTTCTCAACTTCGCCATATTGAGCTTCGCGCCACTTTTTTGCTTACGAAATCCTCACGGATTCCTCTACTCGGCCTTTGTCTTGGCTTGAGCTTCTACGACAAAAATGGATCATCGTGGATTCCCCCTTTGAAGTCAGTTTGGGCGAACCGGGCGGATCATGCCTGGGCCCCTTGATGGCCAGACTCTTATTTTCTTCGAAAAGTCTCACTAAGCACCAGTTCGGTGACAAATGTTTTCAAACCACCTCCCTTTTTGAGAGCCTTTGCGACGATATCAGCCACGGCGGTTTGGTCAGCGTAGGTGGGAGCCGCCCCCGTGGCGTAGGTCATGAGTTTTTTGGCGACACAACGATGCACATCGCCAGGTTTGGCGAGGAGCAGGCTTTTGAATTCTTTGATGTCCCGAAATGGCCTGCCATCTGCGAGTTGGCCGCTGGAATCAACGGGCAGGGAAACTTTGTATTGCCAGATACCGCGATTTTCGACCTTGGCGTTGGGGCGATCACCTTTTTCCTTGCTTCGGTAACGATCCTGCCATCCGCCGATGACGTCGAAGCTCTCCAGGGCAAAGCCAGGCGGATCAATTTTGGCGTGGCAACCGGCGCAGCTTTCGGAATTGCTATGTTTCGCCAGAAGCTCGCGAAGCGTACTGGCCCCGCGAGTATCGGGCTCAACTCCGGGGATGCCGGGTGGCGGCGGCGGAGGCGGCTGGTCGAGGAGTCGCTTCATCACCCACCCACCTCGCAATACCGGCGAGCTGACGGTACCGTTGGCAGTGACTTTGAGGATGCTGGCCTGGGTGAGCAAGCCCCCGCGCACACTGTCGGCAGGGAGCTTCACCCGGACAAATTGCTCGCCTTTGGCGACATCTTTTCCGATGCCGTAATGCGCGGCGATGCGGTGGTTGAGCATCAAAAAATCGCTCTGGATAAAATTCGTGACCGGGAGGTTACGAGTGAGGATTTCGGTGAAAAAGGCCTCGGTTTCTCCGACCATGGCGAGTTTCAGCATCTCATCAAACTCAGGGTAAAGCGATGCGTCGGGCGAGGTGGCGTCGATGTTGCGAAGATCGAGCCATTGACCGGCAAAGTTCTTCACAAAGGCACGGCTCCGATGATCAGCGAGGAGACGATGGACCTGCTCCTTTAATATGGCCGGGTCATGAAGCTTTTTCGCTTCAGCGAGCCGCAGCAACTCCTCATCCGGCATGGTGCTCCAGAGAAAATACGAGAGGCGCGAGGCCAGGGCATAATCGCTGAGGCGGGGACCGGGCTGCTCGTCAAAAAGGAGAAATTGCGGCGAGGTGAGGACGCCGCGCAGACCAAGTTTGGCGGCAGCCACAAAACTGGCACCACCGGCGTGGGCATCCACCGCGAGTTTGACAAAGCGATCGGCCTCGCCAAACTCCAGCGGGCGACGAAAAGCCTTGGTGGTAAAGGTTTCGATGACCGTTTTCAGGGATGCTGCCGGGTCCGCCGGCTTCAATTCATAGCCGATCCCTTCACCTTCCTTCTTGTTATCAAGCTGAATGACCGGCACATCCCCAAAAATCGCCTTAACCGAGGACGGAGGCCAGTTTTGCATTTCCAGCGGCCCCTCGATTTCGATCCACTGCACGGCGAGCCCTCGCCCGGTGAATTGCTTTGTCGTGTCCACATCGGAGAGGCGCTGACCCTCAGCGTCGTACCCCACGCTGAATGGCATCACGATCAGGTGCTCGCTGCGATTGATGCGCGTGATGACCTCTGCCACCCGAGGCAGCCCCTCCGGCATGGCCCAATGGCCGAGCAGCCGCTTTCCGACGCTGTAATCATTCGAGTAGATGCGGGCCGTGACCGGTTCACCCGCGCTTTGATAACCGTAAGCGGAAAGACGGATCCGGTAGGTGCCGCCGCGACGAATCTTGAACTTGCTGAGTCCAAGCATGTAATCCGCATCCGTGAACATGACAACCCCATCTGCCAGCTCGCGAAACACCACCCGCTTGCGCTGATATTTCGTCTTCGGGTCATCGGGTGGATTGTCAGGCAGGGCGAGATTTTCGATGATCCGCTTTTCGTCCATGTAGGTGAAGCGCTCCTTTTTCAGCGCCACCTTCATGCGCAGATCCACGGCGGCATCAAGCGCGGTGTCAGCAGCTTCGAGATACTTTTCGATCTGAAGCTGCGAGAAGCGCAAGCCCTCCGCCACCGTGTCAAACCCATGCATCGGCGTGTCCTCCGGCAAAAGCCCTGCGAGCGGCAAATCGATCTGTAGCAGATCGCGCACCGTGTTTTCAGACTCTATGCGGTTCAACCTCCGCAGGATGGTGCGTCCCTGGGCATTCTGGGCACCGGCACTGGTCTCGTGAAGCTTGCCATCGAGAGTGGTGAGAAATTTTTCAGCCAGTTTGGGCTCTGGTCGCGGTTTCTTTTTCGGCGGCATTTCGCCGTTGGAGACGCTGCTGTGGACCTTTACCCATTTTTCGAAAAGCGCCGGATCAGCCAGGTCAAACGTCAGGGAAGTCAGGTCGAGACCTCCCTTTTTTACATCCGCATCGTGACATTCGAAGCAGTGTTGGTCGAAGAAAGTGGTCACTGTTTTCGGTGCGGCACCGAACGCAGGAACCGAAAAAAGGAAAAGAACAAAAAAGAGCCGCATCTTGATTTTTCGGCAGGTTACCGATCGGGATTTGTTTTTCAAGATTGAATTCGATCCGATTATAGATAGGTTTCCAAAAATCTCCGGTAATATTGAGCACCCTTTTCGAGATCGTCGATGGAGATAAATTCATCCCGGGTGTGAGCCTGGGCGATGCTACCGGGTCCGCAGGCAATGGCGGGGATGCCCCCTTTTGACAGCCAGCCCGCATCACAAAACCAGGGTGCCATGACGAGTTGACTCCCCAACTGAACAAAACGCTGTACTTCGTCGAGAGTCGTATCCGTGCGGAGAGTCGTTGACTCCTCGGTTTTCCTCAGATTCACGAGCCCGCCACAGCCCTGGCTTTCCAGAATCGACTCGATGATGGGGATGGCTCCGCCCGCATCCACCAGGGTGGGCGTCTGGCGGATATCCAGCCAGGCGGCAGCTCGATCAGGGACGATGTTGGTCCGGGAGCCACCCCGAATCATCCCCAGATTCACCGTGGGGCGGCCCAGGATTTCATCTTCATAAACAGCGAAACGCTGTTCCAGCTCAGGGAGTAACAACGCGAGGACCCGGTTTAGTTTTAAAATCGCGTTGTCACCGCGCTCTGGAGTTGCACCATGAGCAGCGAGGCCGTGGGCTGTGACCTCCAACCACAGACTTCCTTTGTGCGTGTAAACCACATCCAGTTCGGTGGGCTCCCCGACAATCGCAAAATCAAACTCGGATCCATGCCGTTCCGCAAAATGTTTCGACCCCGGCTGCCCGGTTTCCTCGCCCATCAGGCCGACGAAACTCACCTGAGCCGACAGTTTGGGAATCACCTCCCGCAGCTCCCAAAAAGCTGCCAGCATCGCCGCCATCGTACCCTTGGTATCGGAGGCACCGCGACCCCAAATTTTACCATCCCGAATTTCTCCGCCGAAGGGATCAATCGTCATCCCCGCGACCGAAACGGTATCAAGGTGTGGTGCAAAAAGCAGCCGGGGACCGGGACCACCCTGGGAATGAGGGAATCGTCCGATTACATTTGGCCGGTTGGGCAGCACCTCCTCGAAAACCACTTCCGCCCCGCACTTTTTTAAAAATTGGCCCACCCATTCGGCGCAGGCCAATTCCCCGATTCCCTGGGTACCCGGATCCCCATCCGGGTTTACGCTGGGTATTTGAATTAGGGCCTGAAGAATCTCAATCGAAGAATTCATGCCCTAATCAAAAAGGAATCTTGCAATTTCGCGAGAATTTTTTAAATAATAGGGTTAAATGATTTAATTGATCCGTTTGGGATTGACATGTGATTCAAAGAAATGCCTATAATGGGGGCTTAAACCGAAACTAGACAGAGAGATAATGAGTGATTTGCCAGACAAGAAAACTTCAACCGTTCCTTTGCGGAAGGAAACCGTGCGGATCACTTTGCGGGCTCATTCGGATGATTCAGGACCCGTTGCCCCCAAAGGATCAACCACACCGATTCAGCCACGGGGATCCACGGACCCACTAAATCCAGGCGTGCCGCTGCCGCCACCTCCAGGAATGCGGGGAGGCACTGCGCCGATCCTACCCAAGGGAACTACCGACCCATTACCCTCTGGCGTGCCGTTGCCACCACCTCCAGGAGTGCGGATGCCGCCGATGCCCTCGGGAGACGTAAGTGCTCTGGGGCCAACCGTCCCAGTCAGACTGCCCCCGCCGCCAACCGGGATTTCAGCACCGCCACCTGCTCCAGGAGGGTTTGGGCCCAAAGCGCCCCCACCACCTCCGGCACCGCCAGGATTTGCGGGAGGTCCGCCAAGACCGCCAGCACCTCCGGGAATGCCATCACCGATTGGACCAACCGCTCCAGTAAATTTTCCTACTCCGCCTGCACCGGGGATGCCGGCACCAACGAGACCACCGGCCGGTGGAGTTCCGCTGGGTGCCAAAACCATTCCGCTGGGACAGGCTCCGTCGCCAATGGGTGCTAAAACCATTCCTCTTGGGCAGGCTCCATCACCGATGGGTGCCAAAACCATCCCGTTGGGGCAGCCTCCTTCACCGATGGGCGCCAAAACCATTCCGCTGGGACAACCTCCCGGAGGACCTTCCGGTAAAGCCACCGTGCCACTTGGAGGGGGACCACAACCGCTGCCACAGGCCACGGTAAAAATGTCGGGAACTCAGCCGATGGGTTCGGTGGTCGGTTCACCTAGAATCAAACCCGTCGCGGGAATTGATGATGAGGAGCTGGAAGAGGAAAATGCTGATGCAGGCATGTTACCTTTTGCGATTGGAGCGCTGATCCTGGCGATCGCCCTGTTGATCGTAGAGATTATGACCAACATGTCTACCGGGGTATAAATTAATTCAAATAATTCAAATTTAAAAAGTTATGCCTTTTGTTCTCCTTGTTTTTATCGCGTCAGTGGCCGTTTTACTCCTTGAGTTAATGGCCAAAATGGCTGGCTAATCGCCGGAAATCGAATGACAACAAAAACTGTATCGATCAATCGATACAGTTTTTTTGTTTTGATGGCACGTAAGAAACTTGCCTAATCCGCATTTCTCATCCAATTTTGGAAAAAGGCGGAGCGAGATTTCCGAAAAAAGTAAGATCCAACCAACAACCATCTAAAAAACAACCAGATTATGGCACACGAATCCATTGTGAATCTAACCAGCGCCAACTTCGCAACCGCTGCCGAGAAGGCCTCCGTTCCAGTCATCATTGACTTCTGGTCCGAACACTGCGGCCCTTGCAAAATGCTCGCTCCTGTTTTGGACGAAGTTGCCAAAGAAATCGGTTCAGCAGCAGTAGTCGCCAAAGTCGATGTCATGGCCGAAAGAGATCTGGCAGCAAAATTTGGTATCCGTGCCGTTCCCACTTTGATTTTCATGAAAGATGGCCAGGTCAAGGAGACAAAAACTGGCATCATGATGAAAGATGCCATCATCACAAAACTAAAAAGTTTGTAATTGCCTTTCATTCTTCCCCGATTCAACAGGGTACAATCGACCATTGTACCCTGTTGAATCCGCCATTGTACCCTGTTAAGTCATGACGCTGAATAACAATCCTCTTGATTTCCGGCTCAATCACAAAATCGTCTGGGGATTGGTTGCCTTCACGGTGGTGTATCGGTTCATCGCTTCACAGGTCCCAGAATTGAGCAATTCATCTCCCACCATGGCGCTGTGTTTTGGTGGTGGGCTTTTGCTGGGCCGAAAATTTTGGTGGGTACCTGCAGGCTTGATTCTAGTCAGTGACTTCTTGATCGGCCTGAAATCCAGCGGCGACGGAATCGGCCCCTATACTCTGATGTCCATCGCTTTCTTCTGCGGGACTGCGTGGATCGCCAGCCGCATCGCTGAAGGACGTGGGAGGAACCTGCCCAATTTATGGTGCGGAGCCCTGCTTTCGAGCGTTTTATTTTACCTCGCTGCCAATACCTTTGCTTTCTTCGCCCATCCCGGATATCCCCAAACCCTGGCGGGCTGGTGGCAGTGCCAGACCATCGGCCTTCCCGGATACGCTCCATCCTGGGTGTTTTTGAAAAATTCTCTGATCGGCGATTCCCTCTGGTGCGGAATAGCTGGCTTACTTTTCTTTCTCCAGGGCAGATTTTTCCTGCCAGCCAGTGTCAAAAACTAAGACATTGACGTTTTGACGTCAGTTGCAGCCAGCAACCTGATCGCCTTTTGAATGGCTTTGGGTACTGCCATTTTTTCTACAAAAGGCTACTGATCAAAAGAAAATATAAATTTATCGGTTTTATATTTTCCATAAATAGCATATATTTTGTACTTCAAGATATTTTCCCTCAAAAACACCAAGTTTTTTTGAGATCTATTTTACGGAATACCATGCCAAACACAACTTTCAATACCATCCTTGAGGCTTTTGATGCATCTCAGAAACTGCATCACGATCAAGTTGCAGTGATTTGTGGTGAACAAACCATGACCTATCGCCAACTGCACCTCCGTTCCAATGCCTTGGCAGCCCAACTACGTTTGATGAACGTAAAAAGCGGAGACCTCGTCGGAGTTTGCAGTGAAAGACGCGTCGAACTGGCCGTGGCGCTCCTTGGTATATTAAAAGCTGGTGCTGGTTATGTACCTTTTGATACTTCTTATCCCGCAGCCCGCCTCCGGGAAATGGCTGCAGATGCCGGGATAAAAGTACTACTGGGAAACAGTGATGCATTGGAAGATGGAGAATTTGAGCAACTACACTTTGATGATTTCCCGAAACCAAAAAAATCCAGAACATCAGTTAACATTGACGGAGAGAACATTGCCTATGTCATGTTTACATCCGGCTCAACCGGCAAACCAAAGGGTGTCGCGGTTCCCCATCGCGCCATCCTTCGACTGGTCATCAATCAAGACTACTGCAATCTGGGACCAAACGAGAGGATATTGCAACATTCCCCGGTCGCATTTGATGCCTCTACTTTCGAGATCTGGGGAGCCTTACTAAATGGCGGCCAACTGGTCATCATGCCAGAGACTTCCATATCCCTGAGAACCATTGGAGAAGCGATCAGCACCTATGGTATCACCACGATGTGGCTTACCGCCGGATTGTTTCATGCCCTTGTGGACGAGCGGCCCGCTGACTTGCGTCCACTCAGTCAACTACTTACTGGCGGCGATGTGGTTTCTCCAACTCACTGCGCTAAAATACTCAAAGTATGTCCTGACCTGAAGTTAATCAACGGTTACGGACCAACCGAAAACACCACCTTCACCTGCTGCCACCCCATCACCCTGGAGCAGCTAATAGACACAGCACCCATCCCCATCGGGAAACCCATTTCAGGAACCCAGGTCCAGATCCTCGATGAGGACCTAAACATAGTTACTGATGGAACCACGGGAGAACTAGTTACTTTCGGAGCAGGTCTCGCTCTTGGTTACTGGCAAAACGAATCGCTCACTGCCGAGAAATTCGTCACTCTGGCAGATGGAACAAAAATCTATCGCACCGGGGATCTCGCTACCCGCAACGAGGATGGAACCATCCACTTTTTTGGGAGAATTGACCAGCAGGTCAAAATTCGCGGCTACCGGATCGAGTTGGCTGAAATTGAAAACGCTATCCTCGAGATCACCGATATCGAGCAAGTCGCCGTGATTGCCGAAGCAACCCTCGACAACAGTGATAAAACACTGATTGCTCACTATGTTTCAAAAGTAGAGTTAACCAAAGACAAATTCCATGAAAAACTGGAAAAATCTCTACCAAAACACTGTGTTCCATCCTTCTACCACAAGCTGGAAGCGATGCCACTTACGCCAAATGGAAAGATCGACCGAAAATCTCTCCCTTCCATCAAACAGGTATTTTTGAATCAGCCCGAAAAGGCTTTAAAGAAAGATAACTCATCAGCCCAAAGCACGGTTTATCAATCATTTTGTGAGGTTCTCAATCTGTCATCGATACCTGAAAACCTAAACTTTTTTGATCTTGGGGCATCCTCCCTGCAAATTGCCAGAATCCATGAGAAGATCCAGAACGCCCTCGGAATTACGATCTCGATAACAGACTTTTTCCGATACCCTACCATCCAGACTTTTACGGACAGCCTGGATCCCGACCAAAAGGCAAAAAAAACGGATCAAAATCAAAACGCTCCGAATCACTACCAGGAAAGTATAGCGATTATCGGAATGGCAGGCCGATTCCCCGGAGCCCCGGATGTTGACACCTTTTGGGAAAATCTGGTCGCCGGAAGAGAAACCATATCCCATTTTACTCAGGACGAACTCGATTTCGAAAATGCAACTGCCACGGGTGCTGATCCAAGCGGCGTTTATGTTCGTTCACGAGGGATCGTGGATCAATCCGACTACTTTGATGCGCAACACTTCTCGATTCCACCAAGAGAGGCCCAGGAACTTGATCCTCAACATCGTCTTATGCTGGAATGCGCCCAGACCGTCCTGGAGAACGCCGGGCACGATCCAGACCGGTTTGATGGCAAAATAGGGATATTCTGCGGGTCCAGCCAAAACTCGTACCTACTCAACAATCTGTGTAACAGCCAGGACTTTTCCCGCAAGCTTGCAGCCGGCTATCCCACTACCAATTTTAATGCCCTACTCGGCAATGACAAAGATTTCCTGCCCACTCGAATTGCCTACAAGCTTAATCTGAAGGGCCCTGCGATGTCGGTTCAATGCGCCTGCTCCACCTCACTGGTATCAGTCGCCCAGGCCTGTGAGAGCCTTCGATCCGGCACCTGTGACGCCGCTCTGGCCGGTGGCATCTCGCTGGGTCACCCCCAGAAAAGGGACTACATCTATACTCCAGATGGTATCGCATCCAGTGATGGTCATTGCCGGGCATTTGACGAAAATGCCACAGGGACGGTATTCGGTGAGGGCGTCGGATTGGTAATGCTGCGCCGCCTTTCGGATGCGATTGCTGATGGTGACAACATCATCGCCGTGATTCGCGGTTTTGCGCTAAACAATGATGGTTCGAGTAAAGCCGGGTACACTGCCCCGAGTATCAATGGTCAGATTCAGGTCATCCGGGAAGCCCAAAAATCTGCTGGTGTAGAAGCTGAATCGATAGGCTATATCGAAGCCCACGGAACCGGAACCCCTCTCGGTGATCCCATCGAAATCGCCGCGCTAAATGCCGCCTTCCGGGAAACTACTGACAAAAAACATTTTTGTACCATCGGAACCGGGAAGACCAATCTAGGCCATCTCGATATTGCCGCCGGGATTACTGGTCTAATTAAAGCCGCACTAACGGTCCAGAAGGGAGTGATACCGGCTCTTCTACACTTCAAAAACCCGAACCCAAATATGGACCTTGCCAACAGTCCATTTGTCCCCGCCTCCGAATTGAAAACATGGAAACCGGAACAAGGGCCACGCCGGGCAGGAGTCAGCGCTTTTGGAGTCGGCGGCACCAATGTCCACATGATTTTGGAGGAGCACTCAACTCAACCTGGTGAAGTTTCCGGAACAACAGGTAGCAAGTCATATATTCTTCCTCTCTCCGCAACTCATCCAGACGCGCTCCAGGCCGCTGTTATCAACCTTGGAAACTACGCCAAGGAACATCCTGAAACAGATTTAAACAGTTTGTCATATACCCTTCAGCAAGGTCGACGAAACTATGACATCAGAACGATCTTGACGGCAAGAACCTCGACCGAGCTATCGACCAAAGCGGCCGCACATAGTGGTAAGGGAATCACAAAAGGTAACTACAGAAACGTCATTTTTATGTTTCCCGGTCAGGGTGCCCAACACCCTGAAATGGCAAAAGATCTCTACGAAACGGAACCGGTTTTCCGTTCTGCCCTCAATCAGTGCGCGGAACTGATCAGGATTGAAACCGATGTTGATTTGATCCAGGCGATGTTTCCCAACGAATCGGAGAAGGAGGCGATGGATCAGCTCCTTAAGAATACAGCTCTGGCGCAACCCGCCATTTTCTCCGTGGAATACGCACTGGTGCAACAATGGAAACACTGGGGGATCAATCCGGCCTGTTTGGTAGGTCATAGCATCGGAGAATTTGCCGCCGCCACTGTTGCTGGTGTATTTACCCTTTGTGATGTAATTAAGCTGATTTGCCTGCGAGGCAAATTGATGACTCAACTACCGAGAGGAAGTATGATCTCGGTAAACACATCCGTAGATAAAATAGCTCCATTTCTGTCTGCCGAAACTGATTTGGCAGCAGTAAATAGCGCGACATCATGCGTCATAGCCGGCCCTCATGAAGCGATTGATGAATTTGAATTGGCGATTCAAAATGAGGGGATTGAAGCTAAGCGACTGCACACCTCTCATGCCTTCCACTCGGCCATGATGGATCCCATCGTTGATCTGTTTGAGAAGGCGGTATCAAAACTAGTTTTGCAATCTCCAGCAATACCAATTATGTCCACAGTCACCTGCCAATGGTTGACGGCGGAGCAAGCCACCGATCCAACCTACTGGGCGACACATCTGCGAAAGCCGGTCTTGTTCTTTGATGCGGTGCAAAAACTACGTGAGCTTTCAGACCATATTTTGTTGGAAGTAGGGCCTGGGAGGACACTTGCCACCTTGGTTGGAAAGGGGGCACAACCAGCTTTGGCTTCACTTCCACATGCCGCCAAAGGAGAATCCGCCTACCAACACATTCGAAACACCTTGGGAACCCTCTGGTGCCACGGACTGGCAATTGATTGGAGTTTGGTTGAAGAAAGATCATCCAAGCCAAAGCGAATTCCGGCACCAACCTACCCATTTCAAAGGAAGCGTTTTTGGGTAGAACCAGTGGTTGCGGAGCACTCTCCCCAGCAAACCAAATCCAGTCAATCATTCACTCCAAATCCCTTTCCACCATTTACTTCGACACCAGTATCACACCCCATGCCTGCACACGTACCGACCTCGATTACTGTCACATCCAAACTAAAGGAAATTTTATCCGAGTTATCCGGTGTCCCAACCGAAGAGTTGGACGAGACTACTTCATTTCTTGAGCTGGGCTTCGATTCCTTGTTACTTACTCAGGTAGGTAAGGAGATCATGGATATTTTCAAGGTGAAGGTATCTCTCCGCCAATTGATTGCCGATTTTACATCAATCCAGAGCCTGTCACCCTACCTCGAATCCAATTCGACGGTTTCGTTTAGTCAGCCGAAAGTTGAAACAATCACCAAGCCGTTTGAGGTTCAGCCCCAACCGCTTATTGGACCCATTTCCTTCGGCACCCCGAATTTCCAAATGCCACAAATACCTGGGATGCAACTGGCTTACATCCCGGTGATGATTCCCTGTCAGGTAACAGGCGGTTTTATGCCGATGCCTACGCCCTTCCCAATGGCTCAGCAGCCCGCCAAGGTAGCTGCTCCCATCCCAGAGAAACCAGCCACGGTTTCCGGACCAACTACGGTGATCGACCGTGGTGACAACCGCAGCGAATTGACCAAATCCCAGCAATACCACATCGAAAAACTGGTGGAACGCTATACGGAGAAGACTAAAACATCAAAAGATCTGACCCGGAAATACCGGAAGTTTCACGCGGACCCCCGGACTGCTTCCGGCTTTAACCGATCCTGGAAGGAAATGGTTTATCAAATCGTGACCGTCAAATCGAAAGGTTCGCGCCTTATTGATGTAGATGGAAATGAGTATATCGATATTTTGAACGGATTTGGCCCGGGGTTCCTCGGCCATTCTCCTGACTTCCTGGTGGAAGCCATTGAAAATCAATTGCACCGTGGTTACGAAGTGGGGCCGCAAAGTCTACTCGCAATGGAAGCAGCAGAGCTGTTTTGCGAAGTGACCGGAAACGAGCGCACCAGTTTTGTCTGTACAGGATCTGAGGCTGTTCAAGCTTCCATCCGACTGGCCCGGACGGTAACAAAACGGGACAAAATCGTAATTTTTGCCCGTGATTATCATGGTAACTTCGATGAAGTACTAGTTCGTGGAGTCAACAGCACCACAAACCTAAAATCGCTCCCCAGTGCACCCGGCATTCCCAAAGAATCGGTTGGTAACATGATCGTTCTGCCCTATGGAACCGATGAATCACTTGAGATCATTCGCAAATTGGCGGACCAACTTGCTGCGGTTATCGTGGAACCGGTGCAAAGTCGCAGGCCGGAGTTTCGGCCTCGTAATTTTATTCGGGAAGTCAGAAGTATCACCGAACAATCCGGAACTCTCTTTGTTTTCGACGAAGTGGTGACCGGATTCCGATTCGGACCCCGTGGAGCCCAGGAATTTTATGGAGTAACCGCCGACCTCTGCACCTATGGAAAAGTCATCGGCGGTGGGATGCCCCTTGGAGTCGTCTCTGGCAAAGCCAAATACATGGATACCTTCGATGGTGGACAGTGGGAATATGGCGATGACTCCTTCCCTGAGCAACCAGTGACCTTTTTTGCAGGGACCTTTGTGAGACATCCCCTCGCCATGGCGAGTGTGAAGGCGATGCTCGAATTCTTTAAATCCCAACCGTCTCATTTCTGGAACCAGGTCAACGCGAAAGGTGATCAACTGGCTGGCACCATTGACAGCTTTTTCAAAGCCAATCATATCCCGATCGAAATGCCCAATTGCGGCTCGTTGATGTTTGTGAGGATGGGAGAAGACCAGAAATATGGAAATCTCTTCTTCTATCATTTACGGGAAAAGGGAATTTTTATCCTAGAAGGCTTCCCCTCCTATCTGACTGCAGCACACAGTGAGAATGATATCGAATACATCATCAATGCCTTCAAGGAATCCGCTCTCGAAATGCAATCCGGCGGATTCTTTACTCCAAACAATGAAGTAAAGCCATTTGATGGAGCAACCCTCTTTGGTCCGCCAGCCGAATTAAACCACGAAGATACCTTTGATCGGCAATTTTCCTGCGCCCCCATATCACCTAAAAAGGCTGCCCAGTTGACGGTCCCCACAACTGAGCCGCAACGAGAAATACTTGTTGCCTCGACACTTGATGACCGGGCCTCCTGTGCCTTTAATGAGTCCGCATCCCTAAAGTTAAAGGGTGCTCTAAATTTTACCGCGCTGGAAAAGGCATTCGCTACTGTAATTGCCAGACATGATTCGCTGAGGTCTACCTTTAGCAATGATGGGCTCACCATGATCGTGCACCCAGAAATGCCGATTGAAATAGAGAAGATTGATTTAACAGCTCGGAATCAGGATCACCTGGATGCCATTCTTCACGTCGATGCATCAACTCCCTACGATCTGGAGAACGGTCCGCTGGTTCGGGCGATACTCGTTCAAACTGCGGAAAATGAATATAACTTTGTAATCTCGGCCCATCATACGGTTTGTGATGGCTGGTCCTATAACGTCATCGCCGAGGAACTTTGTGAACTATATAACTCAAATTGCCTGGGCAATCCCCACAATCTGGCGTATCCCCGACAATTTGCCGAATATTCCAGATCGCTGTTACGGCGAATCGGCAGCCCTGAGGCTGCAAACCATGAAGCATTCTGGCTTAACGAGTTTTCGAGCATCCCGTCCACGATTGAACTACCTCTGGACCGTCCCTATCGCCATGACCGGAGCTTTCAGGGGGCCACCCTTCAATATCAGATCAACCGAGAAATCTATGAGGCCGTAAAAAAGGCCGGGGCCAAGTATGGAAGCACCCTTTACAGCACCCTGTCAGCCGCTTTCCAGCTTCTCATTCATCGATTAAGCGGCCAGGATGACATAGTGATTTGTATCCCCACAGCGGGCCAAAACAACGAAAGCGACGCCCAATCACTCGTGGGCCACTGTGTTAATTTCCTGCCCCTGAGAAGTCGATACCAATCGTCAGACAGTTTTGATCAGTTTCTTGCCCAGAGCCGAAAAACCCTGCTTGCAGCTACTGAAAATGGTTCTTTTACTTACGGCCAACTCATCCAAAAACTGGATATCGAACGGGACCCACGCCGACTGCCACTCCTGGAGGTCGCATTTAATGTTGAGCGTATGGACTACTTCGGGCAATGGAAAGACCTGGATGTGGTTTTCGAACCAAATGGAAAGAGCCACGTTCACTACTCCATGTTTATGAATATCGTGGAATCTAAACGGGGACTGCAAATCGATGTCGACTACAATACCGATATTCTCGATAAAGAGACCATACATGGTTGGGTGAGATGTTTTGAAACACTTCTGGGCGAAATTTCAAGGAATCCAACCGCGAAGGTTTCAAAACTTTCCTTGATAGACCAAAAACAACAAGATTTAGTTCTCAAAGTATGGAACCAAACCGGCCAATGTGGCACCTTCCCGGATAAAACGGTTCAGGAGTTGTTTGAAGAGACGGCACGGATTTATGCAGATTCCACCGCCCTGGTCACTGAGAACCAAATCATCACCTATTCTGAACTGGATCGCCAGGCTGATTCGGTGGCTCACCATCTACAAATGAATGGCGTTTCCCCGGGTGATTTTGTGGCGATCATGGCTGAGCGTGAACCGGCCATTGTCGCAGGATTACTTGGTATTCTTAAAGCGGGCGCTGCCTATCTTCCGATTGATCCGGCTTATCCATCGGATCGAGTAGAACATATGCTGCAGGATTCTAAAACCTCTTTTTTACTACTTGGATCAGGTATCAAACCACCTGCCGAAGCCGATTTGAAAGCCCTCGTCCTCCATGACCTTGTCGCAGGATCTGCTCCTGTGGATTATAAATCGCATTCTGGAAAATCTACCGACCTTGCTTATACAATCTATACATCAGGGTCAACCGGGCTTCCCAAAGGCACGCTTATCCCGCACCGTGGTATAGTCCGTCTGGTCAGGAACACTAATTACATGGAGTTTGGACCCGATGAAACCTTTCTTTTGTCGGCACCTATTTCTTTTGATGCCTCGACTCTGGAATTGTGGGGCCCTCTTCTAAATGGAGGCAAACTGGCCATGCTCTCTCCCGGCACACCTGGACTATCGGAAATCGGAGAAGCGGTTCGCCGCCACAAAGTCACCACTTTGTGGCTAACCTCAGGCCTGTTTTCGTTAATGGTCGATGAACACCCCGAAGCCCTGAAGGGACTCCGACATCTCCTCGCAGGAGGTGACGTCCTCTCCAAAGAACACGTCGCCAGGGCTCTGAAATACCTGGGAGAAAAAGGCCGGATGATAAATGGCTACGGACCTACTGAAAACACCACTTTCACGACCTGCCACCACATCACCAAAAAGGATGTGGAAATGCCCTCGATTCCGATTGGCCGACCCATCGCCCATACCCAGTGCTATATTCTGGACTGTGAAATGCAACCAACCCCGGTGGGTGTCAAAGGCCGCCTCTATATCGGAGGAGATGGACTTGCCACTGGCTACCTAAACCAGCCCGAATTAACCAGGCAACGGTTTGTGCCTTCTCCTTTCCCCGATCTATCCGGTGATCGGCTCTATGATTCCGGCGACGAATGTCGATGGCTCAGGGATGGAACCATCGAGTTTCTAGGGCGGGCTGACCGCCAGGTAAAGATTCGCGGTTTTCGAATTGAACCCGGTGAAATTGAAAACATTCTCCTCAAGCACCCAGACATTAATACCGCGACGGTCCGATGTATTGGCGACGATTCCACAGATAAAAAACTCGTCGCCTATTTAACGGGCAATGGATTGAAATTGGGTGAAATCGAGAGTTTCACCAGGCAATACCTTCCGGGATATATGATACCCTCGGACTTTATCTTTCTAGCGTCACTACCAGTCACAACCAATGGGAAAATCGACTACAAAGCCCTTCCCCTGCCTGCCACCGGCAACCAACCAAACATCCCAAGGCGTTCAGAGCCTCCCAAAACAGAAACTCAAAAGCAGATGGTTGAACTATGGAGTGAAATCCTGGATCGCAGAGATATCAGTATTAACGATGATTTTTTCAAACTTGGAGGACATTCTCTTGCGGGACTAAAACTATTTTCCCGAATTCAAAATCAATTTGATGTCAAATTGCCTCTGGCGACCCTGTTTAAATCCCCCACCATTAACCAACTCGCCAGCATCATTGATCGCAATCGTGTCAAACGCAATATCCAGTTGATTGCAAAGGTATCCCAGGGCGAGCCCAATGATACGCCCCTATTTTTGATTCACGGCGGAAATGGCGGAACTCTATTTTACAAGCAGTTTATCGCCGGGCAGCAGGCTTATCGTGAAATCTATACCGTTGAGGCTCCCATGGTGGTGGATAACTCCATCAAAAGCACCCAACCATCTGTGGAGATGGCAGCGGCTGAATACATAGATCAAATTCTTGCCGTGAGTCACGGCAAACCTCTCGCCATTGGGGGGTATTCTTTTGGCGGAGTATTGGCCTATGAAATTGCACTTCAGCTCGCATCCCAAAGGATAAAGGTCGAAAATCTTTTCCTTTTCGACACCAACAACCCTTGCAATGAAGAGAAATTCAAACGCCCTGTGTCCACCTGGATCAAAGAAGGCTGGAATCTGATTGAAGCGGATACGTTATTTTCCAAAGTGACAAGGGCCGGAGAAAGGTTTGGAACCAAAGTAATTGAAAGATCCAAGCATAAGAAAATGATCGCGACGATCAATCAAATGGAAAAAAGCAACCAGAAGTTGGATGATCTGCATCGCCTGGAACTTATCAATGGATTGCACCTAAAGATCATGCTACAATACGAACCGAAACCGTACCATGGATTAACCCATCTTTTCAAAGCCCAATCTTCACGCTATGCCTTTGATCAAGAAATGGGGTGGCGGGATTTGATACCGAACCTGATCGTGACGAATATCAAAGGAAGACATAAGGAAATTTTTGACACCCCAAACGTTGAGATTTTGATTGAAAAGTTCAACGAACTTTTCTCACTACATGCCTGACCATGTCTATATTTCACTTGAATCAATCGGAGTTGATTCAAAAGTCAACGTTGACCAAGTCAGATCTTTCCTTTCCACAACCGAACAAGCCCGGGCTGATTCGTTTCGATTTTCCCAGCATCGAAATCAATATATCTGTGGACGGGCTCTGCTGAGGTTGAAAATTTCTCAGTTGGTCGCCCAAGCACCTGAGGCAATAGTCATCGAGGAAATGGAGCGGGGGAAGCCTTTTCTTCCCGACCATTCCCTGGCCTTTAATGTGTCGCACTCGGGAGATTTGGCGATCTACACTTTTTCGTTTACTCTGAACCGCCTTGGGGTCGATATCGAAAAGCTCAACCGGGAAATTGATCCGGATCAACTAAGTAAACATTATTTCACCGAGGGAGAACGTAGGGAACTTCAAACGTTGCCACCAGATTTGAAACGCAACCTGTTTTTCAAAATCTGGACCGCCAAGGAAGCGAGAATGAAACTTACTGGCGAGGGTTTATATCTGGAGCCCAGTCTGATTGATCTGGAATTTAACAGTGGGACGCCCATCGCCTATCTTAAGCCTGAGCCTACCAGTTTGAGCCTGAAAATCAACGAATACCCAGATCTAAACGCGATCAGCGCGATCGCTGCTGACCGCCCTTTCGAAATTCTGCCCCTCATTTAGTACAACTCGCAAAATAGCCTACCGATTCGGACTGGCATAACGCTCTTCGATAATATACTGATTGGCATTAAAAACGACAATCAAGGCCTGATTTTCAAGCACCTGTTCCACACCATGATCGAGGAGATGATGCACTCCTTTGGCGACTAATTCTCCACTGACCGGATCAAACGATATTGCATCAGCCGCAGTTTGATAAGCTCCGGTTCGCTGGACCAAAGTGGCATTTAGTGCCTTAAATAGAGGCACCTCGCTGGAATCACCCGGCTTATCCATCACCAAAGAATCAGCGGTTAATTCAAAGTCGTTATGTTTCAATTTCACATCGCCGCTGTAAACGACTTTGCCTTCCGTGGTATGGGTGGTTGCATTGGCAGCTACCTTGAAACTGGTTTTGTTGGCGGATAAAAACGACAAATCGTTGATCGATGGTCCAAATTCCGTTGACGGTGGGGCCAGATCGATTTGTGCAAACTCGAAAGTCGAAACGCTTTTAGTCACATTTGAAGTGACCGGCAAAAACCGCTTTTCTCCTGGAGCCGCTGAAAGCAGCACTTTTCGATCAACTCTCGGTTGGGCCGGCCCAGCTTGATGATCATCCAGGTAATTGACCACAAAAAAGATTTCTTTTTGTTTCGGAGATGCCTGGGTTTTTCCAGCTCCAGACTTGTTCAACCAGACCACGCTCAGAGACGCAATTGCGAACACTGCGGCCGCCATTTTCAGCCAGTCAGCCGTCGTGAAGATCGGGGGGCGGGCAAACGGCTGGTGCCTTGTGATATCCACCGGAGCATTCACCGTGTTAAGCAGGATGCTGTTGATCAACTCCTGATCCCGTCCTTTTCCGAGACGGGCATCTTCCGCGAGCAGTGCGTCCATGAGTCGATCCTGAGCCGGGTTGAGATCTTTGGAATGAGAATCTGGATTCATTTTTATATTTAAATTTTAGGGTTGGAGGATGGTGGACGATCAAACGAGAGGGCATGCCCTTCCTTGCCTAGCTTTCCATCCACACATTCTTTTAGTAGCGTTCTCGCCCGTTGGAGGCGTTTCCGAATGGCTGCTGGAGCCACCCCAAGGCTTTCAGAGGCTTCATCACCGGACTGGCCCTCGTAGTAAAAGGCCTGGATGGCTTCGCGGAGGTTCTCTGGAAGTCGTTCCAAACAAAGCTCCAGGGCTTCAAAAACATTTGAATTTCCGGTGGCCCGTTCCGATTGCCAGGCGGACACATCATATTCGATCAAACTCAAATCTGAGTCGGTGAATTCGTACCGTTTGTTCTTGCGGTACCATTCCCGCCACTTGTTTCGGACGATCCCCCGCACCCAGGTCGAAAAATCACGAGTCACATCAAAGGTGTTTACTTTTTCGTATGCAACGATAAAGGCTTCCTGAACAATATCCCGGGCGATATTTGTTTCCTGAGTCAGTGCCCGTGCATAGATGAGCAACTCGCGATGATGCAGATTCACGAGTTCCGCAAATTCGGCTGGATTCTTCGGATCCAGAAGGGATGGATCTTTTTCAGTAATGGCTTTTCCGAGATACATGGTTCTCTCTCTCAGGTAAAGTTGGCTTTTCTTCCCGAAAAAGTGACATTTTTTGTTTCATCCTCCCACCAACTCCTGGAATCCGCAAAAATGCTTGCCATCAGCCCGCGGTTCTTCAGGCAAAAGTCCAATGCCTCCGAGATAACGATGACAGATTTCCCAAAAATCCTCTGGG
>JBGSJM010000329.1:0-2825 GCA_041742015.1 Verrucomicrobiales bacterium
CCGTCTCGCCTCCAAGAGAGCCTCGGAAGTCGCCCAGCAAATCATTGGAGAATCAAAACAAAATGATCGGGTTCAGGCGATTTACTTCGGTCAAACCAATCGATTCTCAAAAGCTTATCGCAGCCCAAATCGGGTTGTGGAGGTCTGGCGCATCGAAAAATAAGAAAATATGGACCGTAGAGTCGAAATTTATTGCCCAAAGTGCACTTATCATCCTACTGAGAGTGACAGGTGGAGTTGTCAGTGTAAGACCTTATGGAACACGTTTAATACCTTTGGCACCTGCCCGGATTGCGGCAAGTGGTGGAAGGATACCCAATGCCCGGCCTGTGTGGCTTGGTCTCCTCATCAGTCCTGGTATCACGAATTGATTTTAAGTGATAAAGTCGTGGAAGAAGCGGTTTACGAAAAATCCATCCAGGTTGATGGCTGGCTGGTTAATTTTCGGAAAGAGCCATTGATTTATCCTCGGAGGTAGATAGGTAATTCAACTACAGGCCACTGGCATTGAGCATCAGGGAAATAAATTTTTCAAGGTCTTCCCGTGACTCCAATTTTTTGATTTCTAATCGTCCCAATAGAATTGGAAAAAATGGGCCAAAAAGTTTCTGGAGGCTTCTGATCTCATACTCCAGGGAGTGATCTTCTTGAGAATTTTCAGGGAGGTTTTCCGCCGCGATTTGACGAAGAATCCTGGCAGACAGTTCAGTGATGGCCGCCATTTTCACATAGTTGAGACGGTCGGGAGTGTCAGTCGGGCTATGGTAGTGCGCCCATCGCCCGCAGGAGAAAAACAAATAGGGCACACCCTTTCTCCGAAACACCCCATGATCGCTCATATCACCGATGTATTTGTTCAGCGTGGCAGCCACTTTGAGTTTGTCGACCCGGCAAGCTTCGATGATTGACGATAATCCGGGGTTGCTTTCCGCCCCCGTCACGAAAAGAGCGTTTTTCAAAAATGGGATCGCGAGATCTTTGTCTGAGATGGCTTTGACCTTTCCGATTACTGGCAGAAAATTAACCGGGACAGAGATATCGTGCCCGACCAGATCGTGGATTATCGCGAAGTGAATCCCGCGTGCATCGACCTGATCTTCATAGAATCGGGTGCTGCCCATCGCGCTGGAGAGAAAATAGGGAGGTTCCTCTGCGTCAAAGATCGCCACGATCAGATCCCGCTCCATTTGGGGGCTGTTTTTTGCTGCTGCTGCCACCGCCAGGGCAATGGCTACCGCAGCCCCGTTGTCATCCGCGCAGGGATCTGGAATAACACTGTCGTAGTGAGCCCCTATCAAAATCGGAGGCAAATCGCGGTTCGCTCCGGGGATCACACCGACCAAATTGATAAAATCCTCACCCAGGCAGGAATATGGCAGGTCGAAAGAATCTCCTTGATAGGGGATGCATCCCGTCTGGCTTAACGCCCGTCGGAGGTAGGACTTCGCCACTTCGTGCCCGGGAGTTCCCACCATCCTTCCGCCGGGAAGGCAAAGCTCATAAACGGTTTTTTCAAGATTCTTTGAAAGATCCTTGATTGAGGGAAGGTTGATTTTGGTTTTAGGCTCGTTCATGAATTTTCTCAACACTGCGGAACAAACCCACCGCAGAATCAATAGACCAGACCTTCGGGAAGGGCGGCGAGCCGCTCCAATTCCGTGATCTCATGGAAAAACCATGGCTTGCCACTCGCTTTTTTGAAGATGATGGTTTTGGAGGCATATTTGATACCATCGTGTTCTTTCCAATCGCTAAACCGATAGAAATCCGAGCGCCAATCAAAGCGCACCAGCAGTTTGGTTTCCTTGTCAAAATATAGATCCATGGCTGGTTCGATCGAGCCGCTTACGCGCAGTCCGCTCGCAGCCCGGCCTTCGTCAGTGATGTCTGGAATGATCTCAAATTTGGACTTCGGGTCAACCAGTAGATCAAGATTCCAGGCCCGGACATCGTGTTTGGCCGGTTCATCCGCACGTTCTTTTTTGCCCAACCACCATCCCATCGGCATTTCCAGGATGGACTGCCGGGTGGATCGTGTCTTTCCCTCACCCGGTTCGGGTTTATCGCCAAAGTGAAAAATCTCTTTGATTCGGAAAATCTTAAGCAACTTTTCCCGCCCGCCGACTGCGGTAATGTATGATTCAATCAGTGGCTTGGTGTCCGCAGATTGTGCTTGTGCAGACGAAGGAACAGGTTGTGCCAAAATCAAAAATAACAGAGCAGAAGGGTACCAGGGCAGATGCAGATTCATTCGGGACCCTACCAGCGACCGATGCATCTGGCAAATTTCCCGTAAACTTGCAACCAACGTAACCGCGCCTAAGTTGACCGTATGAAGTCGATGTTGCAGGTAATTTTCCCTCTGTTTTTTTGCATGTTGGTCGTGTTTCTCAGCGGCTGCGAAAAGACCCCACCGCCTGAAGTTTACCCCGTCGAAAGAACCCTGGTTGATCTCGAAAATCGAGAACTACCCGTTTCAATTGAGGGCAAAAGCAGTACTAAAATTGCCTTTCGGCGAAAATCTGATCAAAAACTTTTTGTTTTGCCGATTGAGAAGCTTGATTCTGCCAACCGGGCCTTTGTCGAAAAACTGCCCAACAGTCCTGATTTTTCCCCTTTCGAAAAAGAAGAAAAAGAAACCATCAAAAAAATCAAAATGCAGGGGCGCACCGCATCCTGGCATCGAAGTTTACCGAATGCTCTGCGAGAGGCTGCCCAGTATGACATACCGGTGCTGGTCGCCTTTCTTGGTTCGCAGGACTCACAAAATCAAAGTTTTTCCCAAAAAGTATTGGAATCAAAAACCTTTCGTGATTGGGCCAATA
>JBGSJM010000330.1:0-11549 GCA_041742015.1 Verrucomicrobiales bacterium
CGTCAAATCCGACGCCCTATTTCTTCGAAAAAATCAGCCATATCTGGCTAACGGTCAAAGAAACCGCCAAACCCAAAAAGTAGCTTGGGCTTCAGCCCAAATTCGCAGGCGTTGAATTCGCATTTGGGCTAAAGCCCAAACTACTTTCAATACTAATCCCCAGTCACCACTTTTTCGCTTCCCACTGCTTCTTTCAAGGCGGCTTTGGCGTAATCCCGATTCAGTTTCGCAATCACATCTGCGCTGATCTCTTTGGGACAGACCGCTTCGCACTCGTATTGGTTGGTACAGTTGCCGAAGCCTTCCGAATCCATTTGCCGAACCATCGCGAGAACCCGCCTGTCTTTCTCTGGCTTGCCCTGGGGGAGCAAATTGAGGTGGGCAGCTTTAGCCCCAACAAACAACATCGCACTGGCATTTTTACAGGCTGCAACACAGGCTCCGCATCCGATACAGGCGGCTGCATCAAACGCCGCATCAGCATCCGGCTTGGAAATAGGCGTTGAATTGGCATCAACTGCCGATCCGGTACGAACATCAATGAATCCCCCCGCCGCAATAATCCGGTCAAAAGCTGAGCGATCAATCACCAAGTCCTTGATCACCGGGAAAGCCTTGGCCCGGAAAGGCTCGATCCAGATCGTATCGCCATCGCGGAATTTCCGCATGTGCACCTGACAAGTGGTAATTCCCTTTTCCTTGGAATGCGGCACGCCGTTGATATTTAACGAACACATCCCACAAATTCCCTCGCGGCAATCATGATCAAAATGGATCGGATCGTCCCCTTTCCCGAGGATTTGCTCATTTACGATATCCAGCATTTCGAGGAAAGAAGCATCCTCCGGGATGTCTTTGGCCGCGTAGGTGCAGATGCTACCCTTGTCACTGGGATGGGCTTGACGCCAAACTTTTAAAGTCAGATTCATCGGAAAAAACGGTTCTCAGTCAATTATTTGTAGCTCCGCACAGATGGTTTCAGGGCCTCGAAAATCAAATCCTCCTTATTTAGCTCTGGTTTAATGCCGGGCCCCTTGTCGCCCCACGCAGCCACGTACGCGAACAAATCATCGCGACGCTTGGCTTCACCGGGATTGGTGTAGCCGGACTTCACATCTTCATCAGCTTCGGTGAACTGATATTCCTCGCGGAAGTGCCCACCACAGGATTCCTCGCGATTCAGAGCATCGTAACAAGTCATCTCCGCAAAATCGATAAAGTCAGCGACCCGCCCGGCCTTCTCCAGCTCCACATTCATATTTGAGGCAGCACCAGGAATTTTCACACATTGCCAGAACTCCTCCCGGATTTTTGGAATCTTCGCGAGCGCTTCCTCCAATCCAGATTGGTTGCGCGCCATCCCACATTTGTCCCAAACGAGAAGACCCAGTTCCCGGTGGAAACTGTCCACGGTGCGCTTGCCGTTGCCTCCGTTTTTCATCAACGATTTGATCCGGCAATTTACCGCTTCCTCCGCTTCGCGGAATTCCGGGGCCGCCGTTGTCACCGAGCCTGGCTTTTGGTTCACCAAATACGACGGCAGGGTCGACGGAATCACAAAATAACCATCTGCCAGTCCCTGCATCAGGGCACTGGCACCGAGCCGGTTGGCCCCGTGATCGGAGAAATTCGCCTCACCCAGGACGTGTAATCCAGGCAGATTCGACATCAGGTTGTAGTCCACCCAGAGCCCACCCATGGTATAATGGACTGCCGGATAAATTTGCATTGGCTGAGAGTAGGGATCCTCACCCGTGATCTTGTTGTACATCTGGAAGAGGTTTCCATAACGAGCCTCAATCGTCGATTTCCCGAGTCGGCCAATCGACTCCCGGAAATCGAGATAAACACCCAGACCCGATTTGGCGACTCCGCGCTGATCGTCACAAGCCTCCTTAGCTGAGCGGGAGGCAATATCCCTCGGGGCAAGATTACCAAAAGAAGGATATTTACGCTCCAGATAGTAGTCCCTATCATCGTCCTTAACGCCCGAGGCCTTTAACTCACCCCGCCGAATTTTTGCAGCGACATCGCGGGATTTTGGCACCCAGATCCGACCGTCATTGCGAAGCGACTCGGACATCAGAGTCAGTTTGCTCTGGTAATCACCACTCACCGGGATACAGGTCGGGTGAATCTGGGTGTAACAGGGATTGGCGAAGAAGGCCCCCCGCTTATAAGCCCGGAAAGCGGCCATCACATTACAACCCATCGCGTTGGTGGATAGATAAAAGACATTTCCGTAACCTCCGGTAGCGAGAATCACACAATCCGCCGCATGGCTGGAGACTTTTCCGGTGACCAGATCGCGAACCACGATCCCCTTGGCGTGGCCCTTGACCGTGACAAGATCCATCATCTCGGTTCGCGGGTGCATCTGAACACCACCCCGCGCAATCTCTTTCTCGAGTGCTTGATAACAACCGATTAGAAGCTGCTGTCCGGTCTGCCCCCGCGCGTAAAACGTCCGGCTGACCTGAGCCCCACCAAAAGATCGGTTGGCAAGCAGGCCGCCATATTCCCGTGCAAAGGGAACCCCCTGAGCCACACACTGGTCGATGATGTGGGTACTCACTTCGGCGAGGCGATGCACATTGGCTTCCCGAGAACGAAAATCACCACCTTTGAGCGTGTCGTAAAACAATCTCCAGACCGAGTCCCCATCGTTTTGATAATTTTTCGCTGCGTTGATCCCGCCCTGAGCAGCGATGGAGTGGGCCCGCCGCGGACTGTCCTGGTAACAAAAGCACTTCACCTTGTAACCCAGTTCCGAAAGCGTTGCCGCCGCAGATCCCCCGGCCAAACCGGATCCAACCACAATCACTGTGAATTTCCTTTTGTTGGCCGGATTGATCAACGGAGCACTGCTCTTGTATTTGGTCCACTTCTCAGCGAGTGGTCCAGACGGGATAGCTGAATTGAGCGATGACATGTTTTAAAAAGTATAAGGTTAAAGAACAGAACCCAGACTACCCTACTGATTGTACCCTGTTAAGTCGCCGACTGTACCCTGTTTAATCAGTTCAATACCGGCTTGTTTGGCACCGTTGTTGGAGACCAATTTTAAGTAGGCGGTAAGCGGAATCACCAGAAAGCCGACCCAAAGAAGAGCAGTAATGGCCCAGCCCAACGCTTTGGTCGCTTTCTCGGTCTTTTTGGAGCGCAACCCAAGAGTTTGAAAGATGGAGGCGATCCCGTGGCTGAGATGTGAGCAAAGCAGCGTAATCGCCACAAAATAAAAAGCGGGGACCAACGGTCCTTCAAAACCCTTCAAAACCATGCCGTAGACATCATGCCGGTCGGGCTGGGCTGGGTCCTTCATGTTTGCCAACTCTGGATCGATCCGGACCGTAAAATGCAGGATGTGAAAAACAACAAAGGCCAGGATAATCAGACCACTGATGGCCATGATCCGTGAACTCTTGGTGGCCTGCACCGTGGCACGGTGAGCGTATTGGGCATTGCGGGCAGCGCGGTTGTGTATGGTGAGCGAAATGGTGGCGAAAACGTGAAGTACCAGTGAAATTAGGAGACCGATCCGTGCGATCCAGATCCCAGTGCCATGAAGCATATGGTGGAGAAACTCCGCATAATCATTGAGCGCATCCCTCCCAGCGAATAACAACAAATTGCCCGCCATATGACCAAGTAGGAACCCGACCAAGAGAATCCCCGTTACTGCAACGACGATTTTTTTCCCAATGGACGAGTGCCAGAATAAACAAAGAGATTTCCCCAGAGAATTCATGTGCGCTTTGCTTAACCACTACGAAGCAAAATTGCAAGGAGATCTCTTGGAAGTGAATTCTTTTTCCGGGCTTCTTTTCAAATTGAGTTAGTCCCACCACAACCGCGAAAGTCCCAGTCATTCGAAATTAAGAAGCCCTAGTTATGGAGCGCTGGGTTGATCGGCTTGGACGTTATTGTGTCTTTTTTAAATGATGGAATTACACTCTGAATTTTATAATTTCCACTTGCTTTCTGATGAAAATGGTAGGATTTTATTAAAATCATACTGAATATCAAAATCATCAAATAGAATATCATAAAAATATGAATAATTTTATTTTTGATTAGCAGGGTTTATGATTGAATTTTTGTTACTTCTTAAACACACACTACTATCTTGAAAAACTGCAACGTTATTGTGACCGGAGCGGCAGGCTTTATTGGAAGTCATACCGTTGATCGACTGTTGAAGGAAGGGCACACCGTGATTGGAGTGGACAACCTGTCAACTGGACGACTGAGTAACCTTGCCAAGGCCAAGGCAAACCCCAGATTTCATTTTGTTCGAGCGGATTTGATGGAGCCGGAATTAATGGTCCGACTTTGCCGGGAACACAGTGTTGATTCAATTATTCATCTGGCAGGGTTAGTGAGTGTGGTTGAAGCTCAAAACAAACCAACTGACAATTTTACGCTTAATTTACATGCCACTCATATCGTAGGGGAGGCAGCTAGGACCGCCGGGGTTCATCGGGTTGTGTTTGCTTCGTCGGCAGCGACTTATGGGGATTGCCCAGAAATGCCACTCACGGAAAAAGCTCAATCAAACCCTTTGAGCTTGTATGGTTCGGCAAAACTTGCGAGTGAAAAATACCTTTTAGGATTCCGGGCTTATGAAATGGAGGTGATTTTTACCCGGTATTTCAATGTGTATGGTCCCAGGCAGGATCCCAAATCGCCCTACTCAGGAGTGATCTCTATTTTCAGCGACCGTTTCAGCCGGGGGGAGGCCATCCAAATTTTTGGGGACGGCCGGCAGACCAGGGATTTTATTTCGGTATTCGACGTGGCCAGAGCAAATTGCCTGGTAGCCACCAAAGAGGGAGCCATTCAGAGTGGACCCATGAACATTTGCACGGGTCACAGTCGCCAACTGAACGAAATGGTAGGAATTTTTCAGGATTTGTTTCCCAATTCACCGAAGCCTGTTAAACAGCCCTTTCGGTCCGGGGAAATTCTGGAATCGTGTGGTGATCCCTCGTATGCGGCACATACCATTGGATTCCGCTCGGAAATCACACTCGAAGAAGGCATCCGTCAATTGATGGGTGTCAGAGAGGTTTTTGAACTGGTTTAGCAATGGCCTCAACCACTCATTGGATTTGAATCGCCTGGGAATATTCGCTCTTTTGAGTTTGGTGACAACGGCTGTCACTGCGAAGACGTCCTCATTCTGCGTAGATTATTCGGCAAAGCCAAGAGCATCTTCGCTGCTGGCTCATGAAGTTTGCATCGTGGATCCCTTCGCGACGATTGAACCCGCAATTTTTGAAAAAGGTCGGGCAATGGGGGTTCGATATTTGGGGTATCTCAGCCTAGTGGAAATTGATCCCAAGGCGCCATATTATCCCAAATTCGAGGAAGCCGGGATTAGGACACTGGGAGAAAATTTGGATTGGGGCACGAAGCTGGTTGATCTGACGGATCCCAATTGGCGGCCTTTTTTCTTAAGCATGGCCATGGAAATCCATGCCAAGGGATTTAAAGGCTTTTTTCTCGACACCGCTGATTCGGTGCAAAGGCTTGCCAAAATTCAGCCGGAAAAGTCCAGTGAATTCACCTCAAGCTTGGTTGAGATCGTCAAAGCCCTGAGACAGTTGTATCCGGAAAGTGAGATTGTGGTAAATCGGGGTTTTGAACAGTTGGACTCCTGGAGTGACTCAATCAATGGTGTTTTGGCAGAATCTGTTTTTGCTGCTTTTGATCCGGTGACAAAGGAATACTACGATGTGGCTCCAGAAGACAGCCAGTGGGTTTTGGATCACCTCATGCGTGCCAAAAACGCAGGTTTGGACCTCTATGTCCTGGATTATATTTCCCCCAGCAAACTTGGCAGGGCGTGGGAAGTTGAACGAATGATTCGCGATTTTGGGGCGGTTCCCTTTATTTCGACCCCTGATCTGCAGGGGGACAGCTCACTGGTTCAGGAGTTCAAACGCAAGATTTTGGTGCTCTATGGACATGATCCTAAATTGGAGGAAATACCGCAAATTGCATCGCCACTTGATGCTGCCGCTCATTCCCTTCTCCAGGCCACGCTTGAGTGGATGGGGTATGAATTTGAATATCAGTGTATCATAGACGGGTTGCCGCTTCCCGAACGGCTTGAGGATTTTGCCGGCATTATCTTGGATGATTCACTCAATGTTCCTCTGGAGGATGAACTTGATTTTGCGCACTGGTTAAACAAAAACAAGCAAGCTGGTCGGAAGTTGATCTTTTTGGGTGGTTATCCCTTTGACGACGAGGTAAGCCTGCAGACAGCCTTTGAGCATCTAGCTCTAAAAAGCGGTGGTGATTGGCCTTCTCCGGTTACCAGTGCGGAATTGGTGGTTCATGATCGTGAAATGATGGACTTTGAGTTGAAAGCTGAAGCCCAGTCTGTTGATTTTCATGATACCACGAGCCCTCCTGGAGCCCAGATCCATCTTCGCCTGCAGGATGTGTCTAGTGAACTTTCTAAAACTCGTTTTTATGATGCGGTTTATACCTGTTCGTGGGGCGGGGCGATCCTTTCTCCATATCTCGGTTTTGATGTCAGTGAGGAATCGAGCCTGCTTTATGTCAACATCGCCAAATTTCTTACGAAAATATTCCCTTCCGAACACTGGCCAGTCCCGGATGTAACCACTTGTGACGGCTTGAGAATCTTTTACTCTCACATAGATGGTGATGGTTTTACTTCCGGTTCAACCGTGATTCGCGATTCAATTTGTGGTGAGGTTTTATACGAGAAAGTGCTAAAGGACTTTCCCTACCCAATCACGGTTTCCATTATTGAATCGACCTTAAAATCGCAATTGCTTGATCAAGAAGCGAAAGATATTGAGCGTTATGAGGGTGTTGCCAGGAAGATATTCAGCCTGCCCCATGTGGAACCAGCTTCACATTCCTATTCACACCCATATATTTGGGATTTGGACAACCTTGAGGCACAGAAGGATTTATACGAAACTTTAAATTTGCAATTGAAGCTAACGGCCCGGTACCCGGCCATCGATCTGAAACGTGAAATCCAGGGCTCTCTTGACTACATCCGCAAAGAATTGGTGCCTGCCGATAAGCCACCAACCATCATGTTGTGGTCGGGAAATTGTCGACCAACACCCGAAACCGTGGCTCTGGCTGACGCCGCAGGTGTGGAAAATATGAATGGTGGAGACACCGTGATTTGCAACCGATATCCAAGTCTGAGTAATATTGCTGGCAAGGTCATCTCGATGAGAGGGCGGCTGCAGATTCTGGCGTCGAATCAGAATGAGTATATGTACACCAATGGTTGGCTGGGTCCCTATTTTGGAGGGTTTAGTCAGGTAATCGAGACTTTTGAAAAAACAGAAAGTCCAGTGCGCTTCAAACCCGTAAATGTGTATTATCACTTTTATAGTGCAGACCGCCCTGCTTCACTAAATGCGCTTCAAGAAATCTACGCTTGGTGCGGGAAACAGGAGCTTCACGCCATGACAGCTACGGAATATGCCTCGCTGGTCCGGGATTCCCACTACACCCAGATGTATCAGATAGGTATGAATCGGTGGACCATGATTAATGAAGGGAAACTCCGGACGATCCGCATCGCAAATGACCTCGGTTATCCTGATATCGTTGCTTCGCGCGGCATTGTTGGGTTTAATCGCCATGACAACTGGACTTACATTCATACCGACGGTTCACCAAGAGTGGAATTGGCTCTTGCCCAGGCACCTCCGAGTTACGCATATTTACAAACCTCCGATGCGCCACTCGAAATAAAGGAAGTCACCGCTCATGACCTCGCCTTTACCGTGGGAAAACGGTCCGCCAAGGTTAAAATAGTGCAACTACCTGCTGATCGCGAAATTTCTGTCAACATTGGGGGACAATCCACCACAATGCATACCGATAGAGTGGGCACTCTTTCCGTTGCTCTGGAGCCCAAAACCACGTTCCAGATTAGTTTTTAATGAGAAGTCGAAGACATCAGCGCGGTCCAAACACTTTTCATTTGGCCTGGATCATCATGATTGGCATTCTCCCAATTTTGGCTTCCATGTTTTTAATTCCCCGTGATTTGGAGTTTGCGGAGCGTCTTGCGGAAGACGGTCAACCAAACCGTGCCATCGCACTGGTTAAAGAGTTGCTACCGCAGGAGATTGACCGTCCGGTGGATGGTGAAGACGGAACCTGGGAATTACCAGCAATGGAGGGGTTGTTATCCGGAAGCGATGGGCAGAGAATACGCGGAGGAAAAAAGACCCGTATGCTGCGAATCCTTCTCCAGGTATCAGACGATCCTGAGGGCGTCTTTGGATTGCTGGAGAATTATTCCCATTCGCTGAGCCCGGACGTGGCGAAGGATTTTTATGCGATGACAGCGACCACAGCTCTGGGGCAGAACAACCCTGGTCTGGCCGCGAGAATTTACCTGGCACTTGATCACCTGCATGGTCTTGATGACAATCTGATGATGAAAGCGATCATGGCGTGTCGTTTCAGCGGTTCGCCAAAACCAGCCTTGGATTTGATTTACGATCATGCGAAAAACGAAGGGCTCACCGTTTCTGAACTGCCACGAAATTTGAGGATGCTTTTGATTGCCATGCACCGGGAACTCAATGAGGGAACCAAGGCATTTGCCCTTTTGAAAGGAGAGTTTGACCGGTCAAAGACTGAACAGCAGCGAACCGAATTGATAGAAGCTCTCGCTACAACTGCGTCACAATCCAATCTATTTTCTGAGAGTCTGCCTCTGCTACGCGATTTTATTGGAAAGACCCAGGCGAATCTTCTTAGTTGGGAAATTCTAGCTGCGCGTAATGAACCTCATCCGAGTGATGAATCATTTCTAAAATACGGAACCATTTTAGCCCAACAATTTCTCTGGAGCGGTGAGCTGGATTCGGCTTTGGATTTATATCGAAAACTTGCACTCCTTTCTTCAGATGATGCGCTGGACAAATGTGTCATGATTGCTCCATGGGTTGATCGAACGTCTGATTTGGGCCTTCTTCTTGCCTCTTTGGACTCCCTGCCAGCTGGGAAGGGTTACGAGAAATTACTTTTCGAATATTATGGTGAGGAGGGTAAATTTGATCAAGCCGAGAATTTGTTGAAAAAATTGATTGCTGAGGGCACAGGGGAACAGAACGAGTTGCTCCAGTCCCTTGCGGAACTGGTTTTTGAACTGGGCCGGTATGAGGAAGCCAAAAGTATTTATCAGAAGGTTTACGAAGCCAGGCTAAAAGAGCCCTCAATTAAAGAATTGGATTCCACAATGGCGGGGCTCGCCAGATGCGCAGCCATAACCGGAGATTACAAAAAAGCTCTGGAACTTTATCGCGGCATTCCATTGGAGCAGCACGACACAAAGTCATTGGGTGATTATCATTACCTGGCCGTTTCGTTGAATTCGGCCTCCGATAATCTGCGCATACTTAAGTTTCAACTCGATCAGCCCCATCACCAAAAAGAGCCGCACGCCTACCTTGAGTTTGCTGATGCCTGCGAAAACGAGGGGATTCTCGACAAGGCCCAGGAAACTCTGGCAAAGGGGCTTGAAGCCTGCCCGGATAGCCGCAAACTTGTGTTGCGATCATCCGAAATTATGACGAAACGGGGTATGTATCATGAAGCGCTGGAGTTCCTATATCAGCACTATAATCGCGAAGATGTTCGCTTTCATTACCAGATACTTGACCTTGCCATCACAACCCAGCGCCAATCAGAGGTCCTTAAATTTTTAAACCTGAAAGACCCACTCGGAAAAAACTGGCCAACTACCTTGCGCTTGGCATTGGCAGAAGTCTACGAATCCAAACTAGAATACAAACTCGCCCTGGAAATCTACAACAACCTCAACCCTGATGGCTACAAGGCTCCAAAAGCACGATTGATGGCGCAAATTGCCTACGATAACGGCAAAATCAAGGAAGCCTGGGCGTTACAATCTTCCTACCTATCGATGACGCCCAATCCAAGTCCTGACGATTTGGTTTTCATGGGTGATCTTCATCGCTTTACCGGCCGCACCAGTGATGCCGCCATAGCCTACAATGCGGCGTTGCAAAATATCAACCGATCGATTAGTCAAGATGTTGCTACCAAACCTGCGGCACCGCCCTCTCCACTTTAGCATCCAACCAGTTGCGAGGAAATTAAACAGGGTACAATTAAGCATTGTACCCTGTTAAGTCAGAGGGTATTACGTTTTTGATTGGCAAGAAATCCGGAGTTTGATTCACAGGTTGAGAAAATTCTCAGTTTTACAATCAGTTTCACCTTCGTATTCTTCTTTTATGCATCAGCTTGTTTGTTTGTTAATCATCATTTCCGGGGCTATTGGCCATTCAGAAGACTTTTTCGTGAGTCCTAAGGGTAATGACTCCAATACTGGCAGGTCCTTAAAATCACCCTGGCTTTCAATAAATCAGGCCCTCGAAAGAGTATCAGCCGGCGATTCTATTCACGTCCTTGGTGGAGTATATGAAGAAGCTCTGAAAATCACAAAATCTGGAAACGCTGGAAAGCCAGTCCAATTGTTAGCCTACAAAAATCAGCTTCCTATTTTGGACGGTTCCAAGATCGAAGTAATTGCTGAGACGGCTTTGGCTCACTTTGAGGATGTGGCACATTTTGTCATGAAGGGATTCGAGATTCGAAACCTGAAGTCTGCTGCCAAACAGTGTGTGCCCATAGGCATCTTGATTACCGGGACTTCACATCACATCGAAATCCGTAATAACCGGATTCACTCGATTGAGACAAATTTTGATGGCAAAAACGGGGGGGACGCCCATGGAATAGCGGTGTTTGGCAACATGGAGGAATCAATTCATCACGTTGCCATAGATGGTAACGAGTTGTTCAATTTGAAACTTGGATCCAGTGAAGCGTTGGTGCTTAACGGGAATGTGAAGGAGTTTGCGGTTACGAATAACAAGGTTCATGATTGCAATAATATTGCCTTGGATTTTATCGGATTCGAAAAAATCGGACCGAAGCCTGAGTTAGACCAAGTAAGGGACGGGATTTGTTCTGGCAACCAGGTTTACAACATTAATTCCGCTGGCAACCCAGCTTATGGAGATAGCCGCAGCGCCGGAGGTATCTATGTGGATGGAGGAACCAGGATCTTGATTGAAAAAAATCGGATTTGGAATTGTAATATTGGAATCGAGCTGGCCAGTGAGCACAAAGGCCGTTCAACCAGCTATATCACGGTTCGTAACAACCTGATTTTCAAAAATCAAATTGGTGGAATCTTTATCGGAGGCTACAACAAAAAGAAGGGATTGACAGAACACTGTGAAATTTTCAACAATACGCTTTATCAGAACGATGATCTTCAGGATGGGAACGGTGAATTTTATCTGCAGTTTGGTACAGCGCACAATACCGTTACCAATAATATTTTTGTGACCAATAGTCAGGATCTCTTCATCGCAAATCCCTACGAAGAAAATGAAAACAACATCGTCGACCGCAACCTGTATTATTGTAGTGATGGTGAAGAGGCTGCTGAATTTCAATGGAAAAAAGTCAAATATAAGGGCTGGGCAGCC
>JBGSJM010000331.1:0-19049 GCA_041742015.1 Verrucomicrobiales bacterium
GGGATTCCTGGCGCAAGCGAATTGGGTTTGTGAGTAGTAGCATCGCTGAGTTGATACAGGCCTCCGAGCCCGCGATTGATGTCGTGATGGCTGGGCGTCATGCCATGGTGAACTATTGGCAACGCGATAGATCAGTCGAGGTATCGGATCGAGAGGCTGCCTTGGAAGTATTAAAAAAGATTCAATGTGAGCATCTTGCGGACGCACCATGGGCCTACCTGTCGCAGGGTGAAAGGCAGCGACTCCTAATCGGACGGGCCTTGATGACACCTTCCCTGAATGTGCTGATCCTGGACGAGCCATGTGCCGGTCTGGACCCGATTGCCCGAGAGAATTTTCTGAAATTCATCGAAAAACTTACAACAACGGATTCTTTTAAATCTCTGGTGATGGTGACTCATCATGTCGAGGAAATTTTTGAATCTATCACTCATGCGCTTGTGATTAGGAACGGAATGATCGTGGCTTGTGGAAAAAAACAAGACTCTCTCACTTCGAGCAACATTTCTCAGGCATTTTCTGGAGATTTGAAATTGCGAAACCGCAATGGGAGATACAAAATAACCTTCGAAGATGATGAGTTGGTTGCCGGGGCAGTGGTTTAATTTGTGATCCGGTGCTAAGAAAAGAGCCTTCAAAAATTGTTGATCATGTCTAATTCTGTTGTCGGTTTCTGGAAACGCCAGTCGGATATTCAGGTGGATCAATTTGATTACCTTTGGGTAGGTGAGAATGGACGGATTGTTCATCGAATTAACTACAAACATGGCCCCTTTGTGATGACATTATGGTGCGAGCGGGCCGAGGGTGATATCTATGAGGTTAAGCTCAAACCTAAGTCTGAGGTCCATCGGTTGGTTCTCGTTTTAACCAATGGTTTCCTAATCATGGAGCACCTTGACTTGATTAACCCAAAATTCGAATTTGAGAGGATCGGGGAAGCGCAGATATCACCACTGTTTAAGAAAGACTTGGTCTGGGCAGCCAAGACTATGGATAAATTGGAAAAGTGCGCTGAACACGAAGAGTGATTCGTTAGTGTTGGTGTTTAATTTTAAGTCAGGATCGCTTTAACAATGTGAGCATCCTGAACACCGGTTAACTTTTTCGCCAATCCAAGATGGTTAAATACCAATCGATTGTGATCGATTCCAAGTTGGTGGAGGATGGTTGCATTCAAATCCCTAATATGAACTGGATCTTTCGTGATGTTATATCCAAACTCGTCCGTTTCTCCATGAGCCATTCCCGGTTTGATGCCTGCTCCAGCCAACCAGGTAGTGAAACATCGGGGATGATGGTCACGTCCGTAATTTTCTTTAGTTAGGGTTCCCTGGCTGTAGATGGTTCTCCCAAACTCGCCTCCCCAAACCACAAGAGTATCTTCCAACAGACCACTTTGTTTCAAATCATAAATTAGAGCGGCACAAGCCTGATCGACTTCTTTGGCTTGTGTTTTGATCAAGGTTGGAAGCATCATATGATTGTCCCATCCCCGGTGGAAAATCTGGACAAAGCGCACATCCCGTTCCATCATCCGGCGGGCCAGTAGGCAGTTGTAAGCGAAGCTCCCCGGGGTTTTTACATCTGAACCATATAAATCGAGGATATGTTGTGGTTCGTTGCTAAAGTCAGACAACTCAGGAACGCTGCTTTGCATGCGAAATGCCATTTCATATTGAGCAATCCGCGTTTGAGTTTCCGGGTCACCGATATCATCATGAATTTGCTGATTCATGTCATTTAGTTTATCTAGCATGGTCCTCCGGATTTTCGAATTGATGCCCTGTGGATTTGACAGATAAAGGACGGGATCACCGTCAGAACGAAAGGCAACTCCAGAGTGTTTCGAGGGGAGAAACCCACTTCCCCAAAGGCGGGAAAACAGGGCCTGCCCCCGTGGTGCGCAATTTAATACCACAAAGTCGGGAAGATTTCGATTAAGACTCCCAAGACCATAGCTTACCCAGGCGCCCAGGCTGGGGCTGCCGGGAATTTGACTGCCCGTTTGAATATAGGTAATGGCGGGGTCGTGGTTGATAGCCTCCGTCCACATGGAGTGAATAAATGCGAGGTCGTCGGCAACCGATCCGGTATGTGGAAAGAGATCACTGACCCAGCGGCCTGATTGACCGTATTGTTTGAAGTCAAATACACTGGGAGCAATCGGAAATCGTGACTGTGCCGAAGTCATCGAGGTAAGTCTTTGGATACCGCGAACTGATTCCGGTAAATCCTGATCGTAGCGACCTTTCATTAGCGGTTTATAGTCGAAGGTGTCAAGCTGGGATGGGGCACCAGACATGAACAGGTAGATAACGCGTTTTGCTTTGGCTGGAAAATGTTTTCCTGGGTTGGTTGCCCCCGAGCTTTCTGCGTCCTGGGTTAACAACGAGGACAATGCGATCATCCCTAGTCCAGCAGAGGATCTCCTGAAAAATTGACGTCGAGTTTCCATTTCGATCCATCGTTCAATCGGATCTGTTTTTGTTTTAGGAAAATGATTCATAAATAAAAGGCTAGTTAAGATTAATGACGTCGTCCCGATTAAAAAGAGTATTGATGATGACCGTCCAAGTGGCAAGGGTTGCAGGATCGAGATGTTTTTGGGTAGGTAGTTTGCCCAGAGAGATTAACTTTAAGGCTGATACCGGGTCATTCTCATACTCCGGGTAAATCATCTGGTGTAATTCATGAATGATTGAAGTTTCATTTACCGTCGCAGGTCTTCCTACTACGCCACTGAAAGCCTGAGCAGCACGGCTTGTGAAAGGTGTATTTGGTGATTGGGAAACGATTCGTTCTGCCATTTTCCGAGCCGCCTCGACATGTTGAACATCGTTTAGCAATACGAGTGCTTGTAAAGGGGTGTTGGTTCGTTCTCTTCGAACTGTGCAGATTTCCCGGGTTGGGGCGTTAAAGGCAGCCAGCGCGGGGTTAATGGAGGTTCGTTTCCAAAATGTATAGATGCTGCGTCGATGAATTTTATCCACGGAATCCAGTTTGAAATCAGCTGTATTGCTACCCTGAAATGCCACGGTCTTCCATAGATCGGCAGGCTGATAGGGTTTTACCGATGGTCCGCCGACGGTTCGGTTTAGGATGCCCGCCAAGGCGAGGGTTTGATCCCTGATTACTTCCGCATCAAGTCTTCTCCTTGCACTGCGAGCCAGGTATCGATTTTCTGGATCGATAGTCAGGGTGTCTTGGGATATATTTGTGGCCTGCCGGTAGGTGGCCGATGTCACAATGAGGCGAATCAGTGCTTTTACGTCCCAGCCAGAGTCGAGGAATTTTTCGGCAAGATAGTCCAGCAATTCTGGATGGGTGGGAGCCTCTCCCATCACACCAAAGTCTTCAGAGGTTTTTACGAGGCCTGTGCCGAACATGTTTTGCCACACCCGGTTCACGGCAACTCGGGGCGTCAGGGGATGGTTTCTGCCCACCAACCACTTGGCTAGATCGAGTCGGTTGGCAGGTTGCTCTGTTCCGAGTGGCGGTAGTATTGCCGGGGTGTTGGCGGATACAGTCTCCCCTGGTCTATTATATTCGCCTCGAATCAGTACATTGGCCTTGGCTGGGGTCTGCTTTTCCCGCATTACCAAGGTGGTTGGATTGCGAGCGTATAGATAGTCGATTCGAGTTTTTAAACGACTTAGCTGATGGGTTTGGGCAATGGATGTCTGGTCCAAATTATACCGGTAGAATCGTTTGGCCATTTCTTTTTCGTCTTCCGTAAGCGCTTTCCAGGAGGGTCTTTCGCTGGTGAGTTTCTTCCAGTCAAATTCATCAGCCAACAATTTGATTTCATCTTCCAGAAGCCAGCGCGAATAGATTCGGAGATCGCTTATCTCGCCTCCTTCAGCTTCCGGGGCAATCGAAAGGATATCGGAGATATGTTCTCCAAAACGGTTTGTAATCTGAGTGTCGTCAGAGCGTCGGCCAATTCTCCATTGGCCATCAACGAAGTAGGTGATCGACGAGGCTGACTGGCCTCCTGAATAGCGAATCGCGATGTGCTGCCATACGCCTGGCTTTAGGGGTGTTTCACTGGGCATTAATGTATTGCAAAGTGTGCCAGTATGGTCGCGTAATGGCATTTCAAATGCGCCATCAGCAATCACTTCGATATTCCATCCAGTTTTCGGAATTTGTCTATCTTTGTTTTCGTCGCCCCATTGGCTCAGCAACATCATCCCATTGACACTTTTGGGAGTGTGGACCCACATGGAGATGGTGAGTGGGCTGTCCGGTTGGAACAGGTTTTCGACCGGAAGCTTGAGTCCACCTTTTTCGAGGAAATGAAGACCTCTTTGGCCATAAGGATGTTTTAGGGCTGGTTTTGTGCCGTTGGTGTCTATTCTTACCGATTGGTCTTTTATGTAAACCATCGTTTCATTATTTTCGATAATGTCGAAGGGAGCGTAAACAGTAAGGTCAGTATTAGGTAATGGGCCTGCTTGTTCCAGGTTCGCTTCTGACCACCATCGGCTGATCTCCACAGGTAGTTCATTTTGGAGATCTTCTAAAAGTATTTTTTGGGTTGTTTGCAGGGAGTCCCAAACTAGTTCGTGTTCTGTTGATGGAACGACAACAACGGGATAGGTGTCACGCATGTTTCCATCCATTGGAGGATCGATGGAATTATTGAAAAAAGCAGCCATTTGATAAAACTCCCTCTGGGATAAGGCATCAAATTTGTGGTCATGGCAACTGGCGCAACCGGCCGTCAGGCCGAGGAAGACGGTGGCCATGGTTTCGGTTCGATCAATCAGGTTGCGAACGGCGAGTTCTTCTGGAATTGATCCCGCCTCTGAGCTAGTGGGGCTGTTTCTGACAAAGCCAGTGGCAATCAATTGCTGTTTAGTTGGGTTTGGCAATAGATCTCCGGCCAGTTGTTCGATGGTAAATTGATCAAAAGGTTGGTTGCGGTTAAAGGCATCAATGACCCAGTCTCGATAAAGCCACATTTCTCTGAAATTATCCAGGTGTAATCCGTGAGTGTCTCCATACCGTGCGGCATCAAGCCAGAATCGCGCTTGGTGCTCTCCAAAATGCGGGGAAGCGAGGAGGCGATCAACGTACTTTTCGTAGGCATTAGGACCCGGATCACTTAGGTATCGATGTAGTTCAAGCTGGCTTGGGGGGAGGCCGGTGATGTCAAGGGCAGCTCGTCTTGCCAGGGTATGACGATCCGCTTCAGGGTTCGGCGTGAGGTTTTTGGCGGTGTGGCCCTGCTTGATATAGTAGTCGATCAGATTTCGGCTCCAGCCATCAGCGAATGCGATTATGTTTGTGTGAGAAAGTGCTTCATAGGCCCAATGATTCTGCCACTTGGCACCGTCTGCGATCCAGTTGACCAACAATTTTTTTTCAGTTATGGTTAAAGGCCTGTGGTAATTTGGTGGTGGCATGATCGAATCTGGATCCTTATCCATAATTCTGTCTATTAAATAACTATTTCGGGGATCTCCTGGTTTAATGGCAAAATATCCGCCCAGGTCGGATAATGCTCCTTCCCTGGTATCCAGGCGAAGATCCGCTTTCCGACTTTGGGCGTCTGGCCCATGGCAATGGAAGCACTTTTCAGCGAGAAGGGGTCTTATATGGCCCATGAAGGTGATTTCACTTGGAGTTGTCTGTCCAGCTATATCGCCATTCAACCATACCGTGAGGAGCACAAGAATCTGAAAAGACCATGACTTAACAGGGTACAGTCCGCGACTTAACAGGGTACAATCCAAGGCAAATCGAGTTAGGGAATCACAAGATTGACGTTTTACTGCAGAGAATGGCGGTACTCCGATCGCTCGGTAGTATATGGTTTTACTCCATCTTTTTATCAGTGTTTCCATATTTTCTGGAAATATACACTAATTTTCGCAATTTACGAAATGGAAATCAAATAGGTGGATGTAGGTAATTAAAAGTGGTAGGATTTCCGCCACTGATAATCACTGCAGCATTTTTGTAGTATGCAGAGTGGAAATTCCAAGCAGCAAAAGCAATCGCGCCAGCACCATCGATATGGAATCCGGTTTTTTTATAGAGAACGTCGACTGCGTTTTGGATCTCGTCTTCGGGTACAGTTATGACGTTTTCTGCAAATCGCTGGATGACGTTAAAGCTATGTGTATTGGGTATGCGGCAGGCGACACCGTCAGCAATGGTATTGGGGATTTCTTTTCCTGGTATAACTGTTCCTGCTGCAAAGGATTGAGCATAGGCAGGGGCGTTTTCTGCCACTACTCCGATGATCTTCATTTTCAGATTGAGGGCTTTGCGTGCCGCGAAGGCTCCACAAATGCCGGATCCGAGGCCGATCGGAACAAAAACGGTGTCCAGATCAGGTAGTAAGGAGAATAAGTCGTAGCTGTAAGTGGAAACGCCAAGCACGAGTTTCCAGTCGAATGAAGGTACAAAATGGTAGCCCGGCTTTTCGCTCTCTTTGGCAGCAAAATCCAAAGCTTCTGCAAAATCCAGGCCATGTTCGATTAGTTCGGTTCCAAGTTCCTTCATCGCCCGGTTTTTACCGGGATTATTGCCAATCGGTATCACAATGCGGCTTCGCAATCCGGCCTTTCGGGCGGCGTAGGCCACGCTCTGGCCGTGATTGCCACGCGTAGCAGCGACGACTGTCGTAATTTCAGGATGGGTTGTCCTTAGCCATTCAAAATAGATTAAACCTCCCCGGATTTTGAAGGCTCCAGTTGGGTTGGTGTTTTCTAATTTAGCCCAGATGTCTCCGATTTTGAGTAGGTTGCTGGGTTTAAATTCTTTATCAATGAGTTTTTTAGCGGCGAGGATGTTTCGCCGGTTTATCTCATCAAATGATTGGACATCCCATTTCATTTGTCATTTAAAACGGTGTGTCTTTCCTGGTTTATAGATGGATAATGGTTGCCAAATGACTATTTGAGCGCCTCTTCGAAACGATGGACCAGATCATTCGGTTCCTCCAGTCCAATCCATATTCGAATCAAGTCGCGGGGGACTCCGCAGCTTTGCGCCCAGTCGAGTTCGGTGTAGTGGGCGAGAAGGGTGTAAGGGCAGGCGAGACTAAAATTGGTGCCAAGGCTTGGGCCCTTTGAAATCCTCAGGTGATCGTAAAATTTTGCAGCCTTCGCCTCGCCGCCCTTCAGGGTCATGGAAAAAAGGGCACCATAGCCGCCTGTCGTGGCCTTCACCCGATCATAATATTCAGTGGGTCCGACTGATGGGTGCCAGAGTTGATTGATCCCAGGGTGGTTCTTCAGAATTTCGATTACTTCTCTTGTGTTTTCGTTCATCGCCATGAGTCGTTCGCAGAAGTGGCGGGAATTGATTTCGAGGGTCGATGCGTCCAAACAGAAGAGCGGACTTGCCTCCTCTTCGGCGGGCAATTCCGTCTTGAATTGTTCGTAGAAAGGTGATTGTGGATTTAGGACGAGTGATCCGGCAGCGACGTCTCCTTCACCGCTAAACGACTTGGTGAGGCTTGTTGTAATGGCATCCGCAACTTGAATCACATTGACATTGAGGGAAGTCGCCACCGTGTCATCAATAATCAGTGGGACACCGTGCTGGTGCAAAATCGGAGCGATTTCCGCAAGATTTGGGGTTTTTAACAATGGATTGCTGGGGACTTCTGTAAAAACCGCCGCAGCACGATTCCCTTTGTTGAAGAAATCGGTGATTTCGGTGAGTCCACCATCTGTTGTATTTGAAAAATTGACAACCCCAACTGGGTTGCATTTTTGTTGAACCTTGAGCGCATCCAGATAGGGGAATTCCAGTTGAATCGTGGGTAGTTTTGTCCGGAGTTTCATGACCACCCGATGAATCGCAGAGATGGCTCCCATACCGGAGGAAAACAAAAAGACATCTTTTGAGGTGACTCCCTGATACCCGGCAGCGATTCTCTCGCGAAGAATCTGATCCGCCTTTTTCCCAGCAATTAGAGCCTTTTCCGGCAAAGGAGCATCGAGCAGAGCCGCTTCCGCTTGGCGACTGCTCACAATCTCGCCGATGTGCTGCCAACCTTTCCAGGCGAGCGGGTAGTCTTTTTCTTTAACAATCAGAACCGTAAGGCCATTCCATCCATAAGATTCCAGGCGGACGGAACCGGCTCCTTGATTTTTGGCAAAATCGGCACATCGCCATGCGGCGGTAAGAGTGGGAAAGACCAGGGTTGATTCACCATTTTTGGCAAATTCCTCTGCTGCCGCATTAAAAAGCTCAGCAACCAGAGGGTGGGCTACAAATCTCGGGTAGCCACATTCCAATTCATCAAGAATCCTGGAGTCTTGTTCCTCATAACCAATGACATCCTGCCAGGTAGGGAGGCAGACAGAAACGGCGTGGTCGTGGTTTGGAATGGAAAGGCCAAGATCGGTGGGGTTACAAAACGGGGTGGTAAAAGGGTCTCGTTTTGTCATAGTGCGGAGGCAACATCAGCGATCAAATCATCTACCAACTCGATCCCTACCGAGAATCGGACCAGAGAATCGGTAATGCCCACGGCATCTCGAATTTTCTTGGGGACACTGGCATGAGTCATGGAAGCTGGGTGGCAACAGAGTGATTCGACACCACCGAGACTTTCAGCTTTTGGAAAATATTTTAAACTTTCCACAATTCTGAGGGTCTCTTCCAAAGATCGGCCAAAATCCACGGTGACAATGCCGGATCCACCCTTCATTTGTTTTTTCGCGATTTCGAATTGGGGGTGGGATGGTAAAAACGGGTAGGATACTTTGGCTGTCGTCTCAGATTCCAGGTATTCGGCGAAGCGCAGGGCGTTCTGACAATGTCTTTCCATGCGAATGGCTTCGGTTTTGGCACCGCGCATGGTAAGCCAGCAGTCCATGGGTGATGGGTGCAGGCCGAGTGCTTTCTGCGCGAAAATCATTTTGTCATTCCAGTCGGCCGAATTGGTGCAAACGGCCCCCACTAACGCATCAGAATGCCCATTGGTGTATTTGGTCAGGGAAATCAAAGAAAGATCAGCGCCAAGCTCCAAAGGTCGTTGCAAATAACTGCTGGCAAATGTATTGTCGACTATCAAGGTGCTGTTAGCGGAATGGGTCGCATTTGCAACCGCCTCAATGTCGATAATTTTTAGATTCGGATTGGTGGGGGATTCAATCCAGACTAGAACAGGAGCTATTGGTTTGATTTGTTCCAACGACTTCGGGTTTGTAAAATCAACATAGCGAATTTCTACGCCGAATTTAGTGAAGACCTGGGCGAAAAGCCGAAACGTGCAGCCATAGATATTTTCCTCGGCCAGAACGATGTCTCCAGATTTCAAAGTCGAAACCACTGCTGTAATCGCGGATACCCCACTCGCGAAAACGGTCGCGAATTTCGCTGTTTCCAGAGAGGCAATGGTGGAGGAAAGGAGCCTGAAATTCGGATTACCGGATCGGGTGTAGTCAAAACCGTTTGGATTCCCATATTCAAAGGTGGAAGTCATCCAAACCGGCGGTGTGATCGCACCGGTTTCATTAACGAAGTCTCTCCCCGTATGGATGGCACGGGTTTCGAAGCCGGGATTTTCGGTTGGTTCCATTTTGAAATCGGCAACGAGACTTAAGCTTATGGCTTCACTACTTTCTGGACGGTCTTTTCACTGCGTTTTGGTGTTGGGAGAACTGGCGTTTTTCCTGAAATTTCGATTCCATTGATTTTGACATCATCCCACATCCCCAAGTCATCAAAAGAACCCAGGCCTATCATACCCCATTGGAATGTTTTGTCGGTTGCGGTTTTGGCCGGGGTTTCCATATCGTCAAAGAATACTTCGATTGTTCCCGCTTCCACTTTACGAACCAGCTTGACTTCATGCCACCTGTCACTTTCCCAAGGGATACCACCCTTGTTGTTAATGGTTATTGGAGTTCTCGGAGCTTCCTTGACGATGAAAATCTGACTTGAATTCGGGTCAGGAAGCTCACCGAGGTGGACGTAGTAGAAATTTGAAGGGTCCTGCCATCCCCAGAAAATGCACATATCCCGATGTCCCGTGGTGGTTTGCAGGGTTTTTACCCTGGCAGTAAGAACGAAGTCGCCAAGCACCTTATCTTTTAACAAAGTGATGCTGTGAGGGCTCCGGAATGGCGGATTGTATTCTTTGCTAACCCCCAGTAAATGTAGGGCTTTTTTCTGCGTAGATTGAGTGTCGGAAATGATCCAGCGGTCCGGCTGGGTTGGAAACCACTGTTCCATTGAACCCGATTCGAAGCTATCTTCATGGATAAGAGGTAGATCAGCCGCGTTGGTCTGGGAACAAAGAAGTAAACAACAAATTAATAAGAGCTTAGAGAGTTTCATAAAACTGTATCGTTCTTTCAAAATCGGGAAATAATCAAGTGGTTAGGAATCGAGAGAGAAGTCGCATTAAAGTTGAGATCCCCCAATTAAAGCCCTCCACGGGAATGCGTTCGTTGTCGCCATGAAACATTGATGCAAAATCGATGTTTTCATCCAGTTTTAACGGATAAAAACCATAGCAAGTGGCTCCCAGTTTTGCGTAGTTACTACTGTCGGTAAATCCCGGAACCATTGATGGGATGACAATCCCACCAGGATCAGCTTCACTGATTACATTCTCAATGGCTTTGTAGAGTTCAGTGTTGGTCGGAAAAACCACACCCGGAGATTCCCGCAGCACTTCAAACTCATATTTGGTTCCTTTTTTGTCTCCCAGGATTCTGCGAAGTTCAGTTATCAAGTCCTGGGAAGTTAAACCAGGAATAACCCGACCATCGATATCGACCGAGGTTCGGTCTGGAACAACATTGATCGAAGCACTGCTTGAATGGATTCGGGTCGGCGTAGCAGTGTTTCGAAGGATGGCTTCAACAGCAGCTCTTTGGGCCTTGTTAGGAATCATCTTGACCAGCGATGCTCCGGCCTTCGAAAACAGGAGTTTGGAAACTCTCTTTGCAGCCTTGGAGTCGTGCTGGCTCAAACCCTCTATAAAATTGACCGCAGGTTCGGTCACATGCCAGGGCAGGGTTGCTTTGGAGATTAGAGAAATAGCCTCCGCAATTTGCGACAAGCTTGTTTCATAGACTGCCATGGAACTGTGTCCGGGTTCACCAATTGCGCTCATACGGAGCCAGGCGACTCCCTTTTCGGCGACCTGAACGGGATAGAATCGGTGACCATTTCGGTGCAAGGTGAACCCACCCACCTCATTGAGGACAAATTCCGGTGTTCCCAGAAGATCGGGGCGGTTGTCAACCAACCATTTAGAGCCATATTCGGTTCCACTTTCCTCGTCGGAAACCGCTACGAAAATAACATCCCGATTGATGGGAATTCTTTTTCTGGCGAGCTTGATAAAGGCAGATAGCGCCATCACAGCAAAGCCCTTCATATCGATCGCGCCACGTCCCCAGATACAACCATCCGCCTCGATTCCTGAAAAAGGAGGATACTTCCAATGGGTGGGGATTGTCACCGACACCACATCCATGTGGCAGCTCAGCACCAGCGGAGGTGCCTTGCGGTTTTCCGGCGCAGCCGAGATTTTGGCCACCAAGTTCGGCTTGGTGGCATTGGCTCCGACAATAACCGGGGTGATCCCCGATGATTGCAATTCCCAGTGTAAAACATCACAAACCGCACTTTCATTTCCCGGGGGGGGGATGAATCAATTTGGATTAAAGTTTGCAGCAAAGACTTTGCTTTTTCAAGATCTCCTGATGTCGGAACACACAAAGTATCAAACTCCGTCATCATCAAAAAAATCTACCAAACTGCTAAGTATTAAATCTATCGTTTTAGATTAAACAAAGGTTTGGGGGCTGCCACTCCGCCCCCGAGTGTGTCTTTGTTAAAAAGAGCTGGTGAATATTGTCCCAGCTTTGGCTCCGAATAGTGGAGGGTCACTTTCCGGTCTGAATCAACCACTTCCATCTTGGAAAGAAAAGGATGGCCATCGATTTTGTTTTCATAAGCCATGGTTGAAGTTCTGAGCAGGGAACCTGTTCGGGTGTAGAATTCGGCTTTTTTCCCAAGATGGGCCTCCTTTGTCACCCAATATTTGATCTTGGAGTAGGTGTCCATTAGAGATGAGGCCTGCAAGGTAAAAACTAGGCACGCTTCGCCATCCAGGGCTTCCTCCGTTGCGGAGACCAGGCTGTAGCCGTCCACAAAACTGGTTGAAGCGATGTCACCAATTGCGGCATCACCCGAGAGCCTCTGGCGACGATAAACAGCCACAGGCCGACTCAGGCCCGGTTTCCAGAACCACATATCACCGTCCGAGGAGGCGATGTATTTTCTGCCTTTGGCCGATTCAGGTTCGATTACCTCTGCAAAGATTTTGTTTCCCTGGGAAACGGCCATAAAAGCAGATTTGGGCTGATTACCAGAATTCTCAACATCCACCCGCCATTGAATTCCCTGGTTTCCGGTCATCACCCCCCGGAATTTTTCGGCATCAGCCAGGATTTTTTGATCTGCGGATAAAAATTGTCCGAAAAAAGCTAGAGTTGCGATGGAGAACAGGACTGACTTCATGTGATGCTGTTAAAGGTTGGTTTTTGGATTGGGTTAAACATGCCCCAGGGCGTCTACGATGCTTTGTCGAGCAGCGCGCCTTGCCGGGGCTATTGCCGCAAGTGCTGTAAATATAACGAGCAAAGTCGAAGTTATTGCCAAATAGATTGGAACCAGACGAATTTCCCATACTACTGACCTCGCTGTTACGGGCGGCTCCCATTCTGGAGAAATGGTTTGAACGGCATAAGAAAATCCATAGGTAATTCCCAGGCCAATCAAAGCACCGATAATTCCCAAAAGTGCCGACTCGACTCCGAAGAGTTTGATCACGCCTCCCCGCTTTAATCCAATCGCCCGCAGGGTTCCGATTTCACGGGTTCTTTCGACCACTGCCATTCCGATTGTGTTCAAAACCGACATCGTAACGATCACTCCGATAATCACAAAAACTAGACCAAAGATAATGTTAAACATTTTTTTTGTGCGGGCGTATAGCTTCGACACATTGTACCACGCCAAAAGATCCCATTCCTTATTGGAAAATTTGTCCTTGAGGGTCTGCATCACAGCGTCGGTATCATCGTCATTCTTCAGCAGCAGGCGAACGCAACTCACACTGTCCGTATCATATAGCCTTTGGGCCATATTCAGTGACATAAAGATGTAAAGGTTGTCAAGCGATTGAGAAACCACATCCAAAACCTGGAAAATTTTTCCATCTTCTGCGTTCATTTGACCATCAAGCGATTGGGAAATTAGAACCACCTCGTCGTCCAACTTCAGCTTCATCCGGCTCAACATGCCCGGTGTGATTGCGATGCCGAATTCCGTTTCATCGGTGATCGGTGTTCCCTCAAAGAACTTGCCATCTTTGCTGCGAAGCGCAGTGGATCTGCGGTGGATGGCATCTTTTTCAGATGGGACCATGGCCTGGCACATAAAATTGCCGCTGTTACCCTCGTAGTCCACTTTGCCGACCACTTCCAACATGCGGACTCCTATTTCTACGCGGGGATCACTATCCACAAAGGCCTGGATCTCGTCGCATTCTTGTTTGGTTAAGAGGTGTGAAGCCAGATCTGAACCACCGTAACCCTGACCATCTTTCTGCCAGATTTGAATATGGCCGTTAATTTGCTCGTAAATATGAGCGTCCTGAATACTGGCAAACATGTAGGACGCAAAGCCACCAAAGATGTTGATGGCTGAAAATCCAAGGGCAACCGCTGCTATCGTCGTAATGGAACGACGGGCGTTTCGGGTCAAATTTCGGAATGCCAGAGATAACCAATTCAAAATAATAAAGACTTTCGAGCCCTACCAATAAACGCCTTTTCTTTTCACTCAACCCTGATTTCGCGTCAATTTTGATAAAATATGGTGGGTTCCTTGCCATCTAGAAAAAGGTGCACCGTGCCCGACTAAACAGGGTACAATGGCCGACTAAACAGGGATACAGTCGGGGTATGATTGGTCCCTTGGTCCGTTTTGACTATTTGTTTTCAGGCTCCTCCAGTTGGCGCCTAATTTCTGAAAAATACCGCAGGACCTGGTTTCGCCTGGTTAAGGGCAGGGGCTGCTCGTCAAGGGCTTCAGCTTCGACATTGATGAAATTTCTCAGGATCTCTTTGCGATTGAGACGGGCCTGCTCACCCTGGGGTTTTCCGGTGGCAACTGCCCGGAATTCAGAATCGCCTTCGTTTATCTGGGTGCTGACGCGGGATTCTTTTTCCGCTTTGGTTACCTGACTCCTGTCCTCAAACATTTCCATGGTGGCGCTGCCAGCGTCTTTTCCACCTCCTCCAGGTGTCGCAGTGCTGGCACCCCCCGCGCTGCCACCCAGACCTGCTCCGGGGGTATCCATTTCCGGGTCGGCTCCAGGAATGGGGGCACTCAACATGCCGCCCTGGCCCCCGTCCTTGGCGCCTTCTTTTCCACCTTGCTGGGCAAGCCCTTGACTCTGATCTTCGCTACCTGGGACAGGTGACTGGCCAGGAACCGGAGGCATGACTCCCTTTTGCCCGCCCTGTCCGCCGGGCTGGTTTCCATCACCCTCCTGGCCAGAAGGAGATTTGGCGAGGGAACCAGGGGTGGGTATATTGGGGCTACTCATCTGGCCGGGCTGAGGGATCTGGGGGGCCATTAAATTTTGGAGTTGTTGGGCCATGGGAGTGGTTTCGATGGGTTTTAAACCCTCAGGCAGGGATTTTGGGTTGCCAGCGATTTTTTTGAGGCTTTCCAGTTTGCTTCCGCTGATCTGACTGCCGCTGGCGCGAAGCTGGGCAGCGAGTTTTTCGAGCTTTTTGCGGGCGTCGTCCCGCTGGACGACACTCTGAAAATGGTCGGCTAATTCTTCGAATTCTACAGCTGCGGGTTTGGGTTGCTGAGCGGTCAATTTTTGAGAGGCATTGCTGATTCGCTGGCCTACCGGACGAGTCTTGTCCTCATGGCTGGCTTTGGCGATGGAGCGTTCCAGGGCGATGGAGAAGCGATCTGTGGCTTCCCGTTTAATGTCGTTCTGGCCCAGGATATTTGCAATTGCTACTGACTGGGTGACGACCAGTTCGGGATTTTTGTCCCTGATGCCGATCGCCAGGTCTGCGGTATCCGCGTGTTGACTGAGTTCCCGGACGAATCCTTCAGAGGCCCATTCCTGATTGGATAAACCGAGTTGCTCGGCGAGCTTTTCGGCTGCGCGTGCTCTCGCTTCCAGGGTGGTGAGGACTTCGCGAGCGGTCTGGCCTTCGGGATTGGTGATTTCGTTGGCAGCGGCATTGACGGAAGATTCCAGTCTTTCGAGTTCGGCCTTTTCCAGTTCGCTAAGGGATTCCAATCCAGTGAGATCGCGGGTGGCCTTGCGGATTCGTTCGGATTCAGCAGCGACGGACTGGATCATTTCCTCGGAAAGTGCGGTGTCTCCCGGATTGATAGCTTTTCGGAGGAGGGGACTAGCTGAAAAAAGAAGTGCGATAAGAGGGAGAATCCAAGTTTTTGACAAATTCGGAAGCGGAAGGGTTTCGGGCAATCGCTCCATGGCTTGATGGAGTTCCTTGTTGGCTCGTGAGACATGGAGTCTTTCACCGAGGGTCATGGATTTTCCTTGAAGATAGAAAAAGGCGGATGAGAATTGGTCTTTTTGATGGCCTTTCTGGTCAAAAATCGTGAGGGCGGAGAGAGGTTTGGGACGTGATAATAAACTGATGACTAGACCTGTGGCCTGCCAGAGGAAGCAGAGTGCCAGAACCACCCGGAATTCTCCGCTCCGCCAATCCCAAAGCTGTCTCAGTGCCAGGACCAAGATGATTGCCACTAAACCGATGATCCAGTGACTGCGTTGGAGCCACTTGGCAAAGTGAATCCTACTGATCCGGTTGCTGACTTGACCAGCGGCTTCTTGAAAAGGGATTATGTCGTTGAGGGCCACAGCTTAATTTTGTTTATAGGTCGATAAGATTCGTTCAATCCGGTGTCTGACTTCAGGATCGGGATTCTGATTAATTTCACTTTTCAGCAGTGGAATCGACAAATAGCCGAATTGCTCAAGTTCCTTAGTCGCCTTTTCTCGGGTTGCCCAGCTATCGCTACCCAATTCGGCGACGAGTTTTTTGACCGTAAGGCGGTTTGCTTCGTTCAGCAGGGGGCCAGAGGTTTCGATTTCGTAGATATCATCTAAAGGGATGCTCCATTCCTGATTTTGGATCTTCATTTTCAGGTGGTCCAAACGAAGCATTCCCTCGATTCGGCTACCGTCCCACAATTCGGCAAGAAATGGATGGTTTAGGCGATCGCCATCAATGTATTGAAGATTTTCAAGCCGACGAATCCGGTCGGCGGCCACCTCTATTTTCTGACCGTTGCTGGTTAGAGTGAAAGTCTCCTGGCTTAACTCGCCGACAAGCCATTGATCGGCCGCGAGCCTGGCTCTAGTTCCCAAGGTGGTGCTTTTTCGCGCCATGGATGGGATGATCGCCCGAACGGTGTTGAAATTAAGAGTTAATTCACCGGAAAATCCAGAGCTTAAGCGAAATTCCTGACCAGTGAGGTAGACTTGGCATTCGGTTCCGTTTTTGAGGCGGATCTGATAGCCGGGAAAATCATCAGGCGCAGGGATCAGCCAGCTCAAATCTTCCTGGGAAAAGGCAAGTTCGCCCCAGGGGGTCAGGCCGGAGAATTTTAAGTTACTGTCGCGGGTTAACTTAAGTTGATCGCCTGCCCAAGTTTGGATCATGGCTGAACCGACTTCGGGAGTAGTAGCAGTGTGCCGGGCTATCATGAGACGATCCAGTTTGTCCAGAGTGAGTTTCGTGTGACCGCCGCCTTTCATGGCGAAATTGACTTCGCCGAGGGGGGCTTCGCCCGAGAGAATTTGTCCGTCTTTCAAAAAGACGCGGACCCGGTCCCTCAGGCCTTTGTTTTTTCCGGCCACAGCGGACACATTTTCCACTGGGATGGTGATTTTACCAAACCCGGTATCCAGTTCAAAAGGGGCAAAAGTGGCGGTTCCGAATAATCGGGTCTGGTCTCCAATTGCCAGGACATCCGTATCGGAACGTTCCACACCAATTGATTCAATCGAGTCAATTCCAAGCAAAAGTCCGCTCAGAGCGCGGTTGGTTGACTGGTTGGCAATGGTGTCCTGAAATTGGTCGGGGAAATTAGGGTTGGATCGCTCCAAGGAATAAGTATCAAAAAGCTGGGTAAGGGTTTTGCGATCAAGTTGAGGAGGCAGAATGGTTTGAGACACCGTATGGGCTAGCCCCTTGGTTTCGCCGGGGTTTAGGGTGATTTGATATTGAAAGTTCACGCCGTAGCGGCTTTGCGTCGAAATGGTTGGTTTGATCGGGGAGTCTGGTCCACAAAGAACGAAAAGAAAACAAAGGTTGGATTGGGCGGTACCAGGAGTGACGAGCAATCCGGTTTCACCCTCACCAAGCATCACCGGATCAACATTGGCTCGGTCGGTGACGGAGGTCTTGTAGTTACCGGAAAAACTGGTGGCGAGTTCGATCGCCAAGGTGACAGGATCGGCTGAGCTGTTAAAAAATAGCTCTAAAAATCGGAGCGAGCCGTTGTCCTCGTTAAAGCGAATCCTGCGCATCACTTGAATTCCGAGAAGGCCGGACAAAGGTCGTCCGTGGATGACGAACTCCTTTCCATCCGTCGTCATCTGCGGTTGAAAGGTGTCGAATTTTTGTTGGTTTACGGAGAGGACCAGACCGCTGTTAACCATGGTGCTGCCAACGCGGCCGAGAGAGCCGTTGCGCTCCAAGTTCCACGAATTTCCCTTCCGATCCGTTCTGACTCCGAGTGCGGCAGGAATTAGCTCTTCACCTGGGATGGAGAGAACTTCCAGTGAGTGGTCCGGTGGCCCGGCCAAATTTTCTGATTGGGCAGATGTGTGAATTGCGGTCAAACTGCTCGCCGCGATAAGGATTTGGGTGAATTTTATCAAATAATTCATCGGGAAATGGGTGCAGATTGATAAAAGATGATTTGCCGGACCGGGATGGGCCAGTTCTCTTTTCCAGTGCCGATTAGGAGGGTCGGCTGGCTGATTCCACCTTTGATAACGTCACCGTTTGTTAATTCGATTTCGAATTGGGGGAGGGATGTTTTAAAAGTAGGATCCAGTTTTCGCATTGCAGCAATTTGTCCGGGAGCGACATCAAAGGCTGAATTTCCGTCGATCAACGTGATGGATGAGGCTTCGCCAAATCCTCCTGCGAGGAGATTATTGCCTTGAAGAAGGAAACCGCCGGTTGGAATTAAACCTTCGGGAATATCTGCATGTTCGGTCCAGCGGGGTTCAAAAAGAACAGGTTCTAGTGGAACTCCCCCGCTTTTCCAAATTCTCTGAATGGTGCGGGGATCTATCGTGAGACTCTTTGGCTCGGGAGCCAAGGTAATCTGAAGAGGGGCTTTCGTCGGTAAAATGCTAAGTGAGGAACCGTCGGCTAAATTGGCTCGGTATTCCGGTCGCGGACGGGAGATGTATTGTAAATCAAAGATATCCGACAATTGCACGAGTCGCTGTCCCCAAACTGAAACCAAGGCAAAGCCCGGCTTAAAAGCAGAGACGGGGTAAACTTCGCCTGATCGAAGCTCCACAAAAGCCGTTGTGTTGGCTGGCGGCGTGCCGTCGGCGGGGTTTAGAGCAAGGAGAAGCAAGTTTAGCTCATGGGGGTCCCATTTGTCGACTGACCACTGGCTGTCGACTTTAAAGGCGAAGTTCTTTAACTCCATCTCGCCAACTAGAACGCTTCCAGTCCGCAAGAAAATCCGGGGGACCTTGCCAATTCCGCCCCCCCCTTCAATGGCTGCAATAGCAACTATGGGAACGGAAACCTCCCCCAGTTGAACCGTGGCGGTAGGGGCAACCGTCCCAGCGATCTGGTTGTTCGCGCTGATCCAAAAAATATCCTGATTTTTTCGCTCAATTTCCAGCCTTTTTAACCTCTCGTTCAGCGTGATAAGCTGGGTGATTTTTGGTGGTGGTCCCATGGATTCAGGAATCGCAGTGGAGGAAAAGTTTCGAATTGTTTTGGTCAAAGCCG